>JANNTF010001021.1:0-3813 GCA_031403455.1 Alphaproteobacteria bacterium
TTCGACATCGCGCACGAGGACGGCGCCGCGGTCGATCGTCTGCAACTGCCGCTGATGCCGTTTCGCAAGATCGTGCGCGACTACTTCACGGTGTGCGAAACCTACTACGAGGCGATCAAGTCAGCCGGCCCGGGCCGCATCGAGGCCCTCGATATGGGCAGACGCGCGGTCCACAACGAAGGCTCCGAGCAGCTGCAATCGCGCCTCTCCGAGCGGATCGAGATCGATTTCGATACCGCGCGACGGTTGTTCACGTTGATCTGCGTGCTGCACATTCGCCCGTCGCGGGGCGAGGGGCTCTAGGCGGCCCCGATGCCATTCTCGCATCTGCCTGGCAGCGTCCTGTTCGCCTGCTCCTACAACGCCATCCGCTCGCCGATGGCGGAGGGGTTGTTGAAGCATCTCCACGGCAAGCGTCTCTACGTCGATTCGGTGGGGGTGCGCGCCAACGCGCTCGACCCGTTCATCGTCGCGGTCATGCGTGAACTCGGCATCGACGTGTCGCGCCATCGTCCCAAGACCTTCGACGATCTCGCCGACGCGTCGTTCGATCTCGTGATCACCCTGTCGCCCGAGGCGCAGCACAAGGCGATGGAGATGACGCGCACCATGGCGTGCGACGTCGAGTACTGGCCGACCTTCGATCCGACCCTGTTGGAGGGCAGCCGTTCGGCCACGCTCGATGCCTATCGGGAGGTGCGCGACCAGCTGCTCAAGCGCCTGCGTGGACGGTTTCCGGCATCGCCCGTTCCGGAGCTGTGATCGGGACGCCGGCATTCCCTCTTGACCGGTGTGCGCCTCGCTGACCAACTTCGACGGTCGTTTCGGATCGTCGCGGGCGGAGGCCCGCGTCCTGATGGGGCCGCAATGCCGAAAGAAGACTTAATCGAGTTTCCTGGGGTCGTGACCGAATTGCTGCCCAACGCCATGTTTCGTGTGAAGCTCGACAATGACCATCAGGTGCTCGCGCACACGTCGGGCAAAATGCGTAAGAACCGTATCCGCGTGCTGGCGGGCGATCGGGTCAATGTCGAGATGACGCCGTATGACCTGACCAAGGGCCGCATCACCTTCAGGTTCAAGTGACACCGGGCACCAGCGGGGCTGCCGTTCTTCCGACGCCAACGCCGCCGGCTCTCGTCCTGGCATCGGCATCGCCGCGCCGGATCGAATTGCTCCGGCAGATCGGGATCGTTCCGGATGCCATCGATCCCGCCGCCATCGATGAAACGCCGTTGCCGAATGAATTGCCGCGGCTGCACGCCGCCCGGCTCGCGCGCGCCAAGGCGCTCGCCGTTGCGCCACGCCACGCCAAGGCTTGGATCCTCGCCGCCGATACCGTCGTCGCCTGCGGGCGCCGGATCCTGCCCAAGGCCGAAGACCGCGAGACCGCGGCGCGTTGTCTGGCGTTGCTGGCGGGACGACGGCATCGCGTCTTCGGTGCGATCGCCCTCGTCCGGCCGGACGGGCGGATTCTCGAGCGCATGTCGCTGACGATCGTGCGCCTGAAGCGGATGAGCGATGCCGAGATCACCGCCTATCTCGATTCCGGTGACTGGCACGGCAAGGCCGGCGGCTATGCGATCCAGGGTGGTGCGGCCGCTCTCGTGCCGGCGATCTCCGGTTCCTACAGCAACGTCGTCGGGCTGGATCTCCATCTGGTCGCGCAGTTGCTGCGTGGCGCGCGCGGGTGAGCCTTGACGCGTGAGATCGTGGTCGAGCGCTGGGCCGAGGGCTATGGCGCGGCGCTGGTGGAGGATGGCGAACTCCTGGATTTCGTCGCGGCCGGCATCGATGGACGCAGCGAGCCGGGCGCGATTCATCTCGCGCGGGTGACGCAGATCAGCGCGCCGCTGGGCCTCGTGTTCCTGCTGCTCGCGGATGGCGGCGTCGCGTCGATGGATCCCGGCAAGGATCCGCCGGCGCAGGGCGAATTGGTGCTGGTGCAGATCACGGCCCCAGCGCGCGGCGACAAGCCTGCGCGCGCGAGCCGGCGCATCGCGCTGACCGGCCATCTCGTCATCCTCAGGCCCGGCCGCCAATCGATCCATTTCGCGCCCGAGGTCCGCGCGAATTTGGGCACGCCGGCGATGGCGGCGGCGCTGGCGTCGCGCGTGCCGGAAGGTTTCGGACTGATCGTGCGCAGCGCGGCGGCGCGCGCGCCGGACCAGGCGCTGGCGGTCGAGATCGATCGCCTGGTCGAACGCTGGCGTGCCATCGAAGCGCGCAAGGCGGCGTCACTCGCGGCGTCGGCGCCCGTGGTGATGTTCGTCGATCTGGCCTCGCGCCGCGCTGCCTTGCCGCTGCTGCGCGCGGGCCCAACGATTCTGCGCGTGAACGAGCGCAAGCTCGTGCGTGATTTCGAGGCGCTGGGTGTGGCGGCGACGCTGGAAGATGGCGCGCGGCTCTTCGACGGGTTCGGCATCGCCGAGGCGCTCGCGACCGCCGAAATGCCGACAGTCCCTTTGCAGGGCGGCGGCGTGATCGTGATCGAGGCGACGCGGGCCTTGACGGCGATCGATATCGATGCGGCGGCGAGCGATCCCTCCGAGGTCAACACCCGCGCGGTCGCGGAGATCGCGCGCCAATTGCGTCTGCGCGACGTGATCGGAACGGTCATGGTCGACTTCCTGCGCCAGGATACCGAGAAGCAACACCGGCTCAAGCGCACGTTGGCGCACGCCACGAAAATCGATCGTCGGCGGGTCGAACTGCTCGGCTGGACCCGCGGCGGAGTCTTCGAGCTGCGCCGTGGTGACGCGACGGTGGATTGAGGATCGAGATGCCTGCCAAGCTCTGTCCGATCTGTGCGCGCAGGCGAGCCGCCGCCTTCGCTCCGTTCTGCTCGAGCCGTTGCAAGGATACCGATCTGCGGCGCTGGCTGGTGGGCGCCTATCGCATTCCCGCGCGTCCGGAACTCGATCCGAGTGATGACGAGCGCGGTCCGGAGGAGGAGGAATCATGAAGTCAGTCATCCTGCCATCGGCCAAGCAGGTCCCGGCCCTCGGCCAGGGCACCTGGCAAATGACCGAGAGTGGCGCCGGGCGACGCGCGGCGGTGGATGCGCTGCGTCTGGGCATCGATCTCGGCATGACCCTGGTCGACACCGCCGAAATGTACGGCGAAGGCGCGGTCGAGGAGATCGTCGGCGACGCGATCGGTGGCCGCCGCGATCAGGTGTTTCTCGTCACCAAGGCCTATCCGCAGAACGCCTCGCGCAAGCGCATGGTCGAGGCCTGCGCGCGCAGTCTGAAACGCCTCGGGACCGATCGCGTCGACCTCTATCTGCTGCATTGGCCGGGTTCCGTGCCGATCGACGAGACGCTGGAGACGTTCATGCGCCTGAAGGACGAGGGCAAGATCCTCGACTACGGCATCAGCAATTTCGACGCTGCAGGGACCGCACGGGTGTGGTCGCGGCCCGGCGGCGGCGGCATCACCACCAACCAGGTTCTCTACAATCTTTCAGAGCGCGGCATCGAATGGGATCTGGCGCCGTGGTGTCGCCAGCACGGCGTACCCGTGATGGCCTATACGCCGCTGGGGCAGGGCGCGTTTCTGCGCGATCCCGTGCTGGCCGCGGTGGCGCGGCGCCACGATGCCAGCGCCGCGCAGATTGCGCTCGCCTGGCTGCTGCGTCGTGACGGCATCATCGCCATCCCGAAGGCCGGGAACAGCCAGCATGTGCGCGAGAACCGCAAAGCAGCCGAGATCGAGCTGACGCCGCGCGACCTGCGCGAACTCGACGCCGCCTTCCCGCCGCCGGCGGCAGCGTCGCCGCTCGCCATGCTGTGATCGATCCGTCTAGACTCG
>JANNTF010001022.1:0-16943 GCA_031403455.1 Alphaproteobacteria bacterium
GCAGCACGTCCAGCCCGGCGGCAGCCACCCGACCGCTCTTGAGCGCGTCGAACAGCGCGTCCAGATCGATTACCTGACCACGCGAGGTGTTGATGACGACTAGGCCCTTCTTGGCCTTCGCGAGCGTCTTGCGATTGATCATGACCGTCGTTTCGGCGCTCAACGGGGTATGAAGACTGACGATGTCGGTTATCGCCAATAGCTCGGCGAGGGACCGCATTCGCTTGTACCCGACAGCGAGTTCGAATCCGCTGGGCTGATGCGGGTCATAGAACACCACGTCCATCCCGAACGCCTGGGCACGCCGCGCCGCAGCAAGTCCAATACGACCGAGACCGACCACGCCGAAGACCGCACCGCGCAGACGGCGCACCATCGGCGCCACCGCATAACTCCAGTTCTTGACCGGATCGGCACGCAACGCGTCGTGATAGCTCGCCGTGCCGCGTGTGAGCGCCAGCATCAGCGCGATCGCATGATCAGCGACCTCGGATGTGCCGTAATCCGGCACGTTGCAGACCGGCACCCCACGCGCACCCCAGGCGATCCCGTCGATCGTGTCGTATCCGACGCCGGAGCGCAGGACACAACGCACGCGCGGAAACGCGCTGGGCGGCAACATGATGCGCGCGACTGCCGAATAGCTGATCAGGCCATCGGCCTTGGCTGCAAGCGCTGTAGGGATCTCCGACGGCTTGCCACCCACCGCGCGCAGGATGTCGATATGCGCCTTGCGCGACTGCGCGAGTTTCAGTTCGAACTCGTCGGTCGCGTGAAGAAAATTCACCAGTAGCAAGCGCTTCGTCATCACACCCTCTTCATTGGATCGAGCCGATCGTCTCGCCCATCTTCACGACTTCGCCAGCCACACGCAGGGCGCGACCCAGCACACCGGCGCAGGGCGCCTCGATCTCTACCACCGCCTTGTCGGTCTCGATTTCCGCGACGGTCTCGTTCGCACGCACGGCATCGCCCGGGCGCTTCAGCCAACGTATCAATTTGCCTTCGCTGATCGTCAAATCGCCAAAGGGCATCTTGATCGGCGTCCCTTCGACCGTTACGGGCGCGGCCGCCGGGACGACCGCGACGCCAGGCGGCGGTGCTGTCACCACGGGCCGTGGCGCTTCTCCGGCGCCGCCACGGGGACGGCGCACCGCAACGGATTCTCCTGCGATAACCCGGCGCGCCGCTGCCAAGATTCGGTCGGTGTTCACCAGCATGGCGCGCTCGAGTCCGGGCGCAAAGGGGTGCGACACGAAATCCGTGTGCACACGGGCAATCGGTGCATCCAGATAGTCGAAGCAGGATTCCTGAATCGACTGCCCAACTTCCGCGCCGACGCCAAACGGCGCCCAGCCCTCGTCGACCACCATGAGCCGATGCGTACGGCGCACGCTCGCCGCGATGGTGTCGACGTCGAGCGGTTGAATCGTGCGCAGGTCAATCACCTCGCACTCGATTCCCTCCTTGGCAAGCGTGGCGGCGGCCTCGAGCGAGCGATGCACGAGCTGGCCCGCCGACACGATCGTGAGGTCCCGTCCCTGGCGCACGATCCGCGCCACGCCGAAGGGAACGAAATGCTCGCCCGCTGGCACGGGCCCCTTGCTGGAGAACAGCGCCTTGGACTCAAGCATCAGCACCGGGTCGCCGGCGCGCAGCGCCGTCTTCATGAGACCCTTCGCGTCGGCGGGCGTGGACGGCAAGCACACGATCAGGCCGGGAATATGGGCCCACGCGGGATGATAGGTGCCGCTGTGATGCGGCCCCGCGGATCGCACGGCACCTGAACCGACGCGCACGACCATCGGTGCATGCATGCGCCCATTCGACATGTAGCGCAGCTTCGCAGCCTGTAGCGCGATCTGGCCACCCGCCTCGAACAGGAAGTCGGCGAACATCAGATCCGCGATGCAGCGCACGCCGGTCGCCGAGGCGCCGAGCGAGGCGCCCGTGAACCCGAGCTCCGAAATCGGCGTATCGACCATCCGCGTGGGGCCGAACTCCGCGAACAGATTCTTCGTGTGCGCGAAAGTCCCGCCACGCTCGCCCGTCCCTTCGCCGAAATAGATGATATTCCGGTCATGGCGCATCTCCTCGGCGATGCCGTCACGCACCGCATCCAGCCATCCCATCTCGACACCGCCGGACTTCTCGGCACCCGGCGCGCGCGCCTCGAGCGGATTGATGTGATCGGCAAAGACATGCCGCGCATAGCCGGCTGGGTCGGGCTCGGGCGATTTACGCGCGAAATCGACGGAGCCCGCGACAGTCTTGTCGATCTCCGCATCGATAGCATCGAGCTCGGTCGCGTTCACCAGCTCGAGTTCGTCGACGAGCTGGGCGCGCAGCCGCTTGATCGGACATTTCTGCAGCCACTCGTCGACTTCGGCCTGATTGCGATAGGTCCCGGTGACCGTATCGCCCTCATGGTGCCCGACGGTACGATACGTCTTGGCCTCGATGAGGGTCGGCCCTTCGCCACGACGCGCACGATCACCGGCTATCTTCATCGCACGCCACATCGCGATCACATCATTACCGTCCACCGCAACACCAGGGATGCCGTACGCAGCGGCGCGCGATGCGATCTCAGGATTGAGAGTCACGTTCTTCAGCGCCGTCGCCGTGGCGTAGAGATTGTTCTCGCAAACAAAGACCACGGGGGCCTTCATCACACCGGCGAAGTTCAGGGATTCGTGGAACGCCGCGTGATTGGTCGCGCCGTCCCCGAAGAACGCGACCGAGACCCCGTCCGTGCCGCGATACTTCGCCGATATTCCAGCCCCCACGGCCGACGGGATGCCGCCACCGACAAGACCGTTCGTTCCGAACAACCCGACCTCGGGATCATAGAGGTGCATGGTGCCGCCGCGGCCCCCGCAACAGCCATCTCCCTTGCCGTAGAGTTCAGCCATCAACATGTCCGGGTTCATGCCCTTGGCGAGCGCGTGCCCATGACCACGATGCGTGGATGTCACCCAATCCGTCTTGCGCAGATGGGCGCATACGCCCACGGCCACGGCCTCCTCGCCGACATAGAGGTGCAGGAATCCCGGGGTCTCGCCGGCGCGACAGGCGACTTGAGCCGCCAACTCGAATTTCCGCAGCAGTTGCATCTGGCGATACAGCTCCACGAGCTGCGGCGTATCGAGATCTTGCAGCGCGTCGTTCGGGTCCGCGCGGCGGGTGGCCTTGGGAATGGGTTTGGGACTCGACTTGTTTTTCGCTGCAGCGGTCATCAGTTTTCCAATCGCTTTCAGAAATCGCGGGCGAAGCCGGCCGTCCAGCCGCCATCGACGACCAGCGTATGGCCGGTGACGTAAGACGCAGCAGATGAACTCAGAAAGAGCACGCCGTTGGCGATCTCCTGCGTGCCGGCGGGTCGGCCCATCGGGATATGGGAAATCAGCTTGCTGTGCAGATCCGCCGACACGCTGTCCGAGTCATCCATCCAGCGGTGCCAGCCCTCGCTGGCCGTGGAACCGGGTGCGACGGCATTCACTCGAATGCCATCCCTGGCGAGTTCGATCGCCAGCATCTCGTCCCAAGCCTCGATCGAGAACTCATCGACAGTCTTGCGGTCGGCGGCACGCACGCCGATCCCGGCATTATTGACGAGGATGTCGATACGACCATGGCGCGCGAGCACATCCGCCACGTCACGCTCGATGGATCCACGATCGGCCACGTCGAGCGCGATAACGTCGCCGGAATTGCCAGCCGTTTCGCGCGCGCGCCCGACATCGCGGTCGCTGACGATCACCGTCGCCCGATTGGCGACCAGCCGTTCGGCGCACGCCTTTCCGATACCCGCCGCGGCACCCGTCACGAGCGCCAGCTGACCCTTGAGATCAACCTGCACGTTTCTCCCCTCTTCCGTATCGAGCCGCCGACCGCCCCGGCCGTCGTCCGACAAAGTTGTTATGACATGATCGCGGTCGGAGCCGGCGAGTCAAGCGCGAGAACTGCCGATATCGATGCTGTAGGTCAGCCGGAAGCCCGCCGCGGGGTAGCGCGTGAAAGCGACCTCCACCGGCAACCCAAGCTCGCCGCGGTAGACGAGCTGGGTACACAGCATCGGCGAACCCCGCTTGCAGCCGAGCTGAGCGGCATCATCGGCCGACGCCAGCTCCGCCCAAACCGTCATCTTCGCGTCGACGAGTTGCACGCCCAGTTCGCGTCGCATCACGCGAAAGACAATGACATCGTCGAAATCGCGTCGGTGCAAGCGTTCGCCGATGGACGGATGGAAATAGATGATCGATCGTGCGAAAGGCTGACGCGCCCGCGCCAAAATGCTGCGCAGGCATTTGAGATCGGCGCCCGGCGGCACGCCGAGAAGCTCCGCGACTTCAGGAGCGAGTTCGCTGCGCCAGCTGCGCACCTTGAGATCGGCGTCGCGCGCCGCCTCGATCAGCTCCTCGATCGTATCCACCTTGCCGGCGACCTGACCGAGCGGGTGACGCGAGATGACGAGGGCGCGCCGCGCACGTTGCGTACGGATGTAGCCCTCGATCTGCAAGAGCTGCAGCGCCTGGCGCACCGTGATCCTGCTGACGCCGAAACGCGCACCCAGGCTGGCCTCGCTCGGCAAGGACGCGCCCGGCGCCCAGCTGCCATTGCCGATGGCACGACGCAGCACGTCGTAGACACGGCGATACAGCACGGTATCTCGCCGCGCCGACAGACTCCGCGGCACATCGGGCGGAAATTCGCTGCGGCGGCTCGGCGGCTTCACGGCTCGGGTCATACGGTGAGCGCCATGCCGCCCGCGGCCGGGTCGGCAGCGCCCGTGAGACGGTCACCGTCGATATGGATCGCGTGCGGTCGGCCGACCACGTAACTATGCGCCGAGCGCAGCACCTCATAACCATCGTCGCGCAGCGTATCGCAGACTCGCTGCGGTATCCGGTGGCTCAGATCGATGACGTTGCCCGTGGCAGCCATGCGCGGAGCATCGACCGCAGCAATGATCGGCATGCCGAAATCGATGACGTTGAGGATGACCTGCAAGATCCCCATGGGAATGTTGCTGCCGCCAGGCGCGCCGATCACCAGCGCGGGTTTGCCATCCTTGAACAGGATCGACGGCGCCATCGAACTCACCCGCTTCTTGCCGGGCGCAAGCGACATCGCGCGGCCCGGGCGTGGATCGAACATGGCCATCGCGGCGTTGTACATGAAGCCGAGTCCCGGCGTGATCACCCCCGATTGCATGCCCAGCGTATGCGTCATCGAAACGATGTTGCCGTCACCATCGACCACGCTGAGATGCGTCGTCTCCGCACTCTCCACCGCCTGGGGTGCGACACGCGGCACGACAGCGCGCTCGCCGCGCCGGATCGCCGCCGCCTCGGCCGCCAGCGTTTGTGGCGACGTGAACGGCTCCATCGGAATCGGCATGAAATCCGGATCGCCGATATGACGCTCCTTGTCGATCTGCGCACGCCTCATGACCTCGGCCAGGAGCCGGACATACGCCGCCGAGTTGTGGCCCAGCGCGACCAGATCGAAATGCGCAAGCAGGCCGAGCATCTTCAATAACATCAGACCGCTCGCGGGCGGTGGCGCAGCCGCCAGCTCCCAGTTGCGATATGCGCCACGGATCGGGGCGCGCTCGACCACGCGATAGCTCTCGAGGTCGCGTCGACGGAGGAGCCCGTCCTGAGCGCGAAAATCAGCATCGATCCGATCCGCGATCGCACCGTGGAAGAAGCTATCGGCGCCATCGCGCGCGATCGTCGCGAGCGTCGACGCGAGATCGGGATTGCGCACCCGCGCGCCGACGGGATGTGGTTCGCCGTTGGCTCCGAAATAGAGCGGCCGCGCATGCGGCACGTGAGCGATACGATCGATGATCTCGACTCGCCCCATGCGCTCCGGCGTCACCCAGTATTGGCGCACGAACGGCGTCACGGTATAGCCGTCGGCGGCAAGCGCTATGGCCGGGGCGACCACATCGCTCCACGCGAGCTTGCCAAATCCGGCATGCATCGCCTGGTAACCCTTCAGCATCCCCGGTACCGCGATCGACCGGTATCCGATGTCATTCACCCGCCCCTTCAAGATGAAGCCGAAACCGTCGCGTGTCTCGCCCTCGAGCAGATCGGCCCACATGTCGCTGCGCACCGCCGCGGGCGCCGTGCTCATGAAATCAAACGTCGTGTGCACGCCGCGATGCGGCGCATAGATCTGCGCGAAGCCGAAGCCGCCGATGCCACACATCAGATTGTCGGCGACGCCCTGGGCAAAGGCGCAGGCGATGGCGGCGTCGATGGCATTGCCGCCGCGCTCCAGGATCGCCGCGCCGATCTCGACGGCCTCTGGCTGTGGTGCGCAGATCATCGCGCTTGGCATTGCTGGCCGTCCTTCCCCTTGCTGTGCGCAGGCGCTCAGAGCCGCGTCATGTCGTTGCGCGGTGCGCCGGCGACGAAGGCCTCGATGTTGTCGATCAGCTGATCCGCCACCGCCTGGCGCGCCTGCACGCTCGCCCAGGCCGTATGCGGCGTGAGGATGAAGTTGGGATGGTCGGTCAGCTGCATCAGCGGATGATCGGAGGGCGGCGGCTCCGGGGTCGTCACATCCACGGCCGCGCCGCCGATCCACCCGCCGCGGATCGCTTCGACGAGATCTTCGTCGACGATCAGGGCGCCGCGCGCCGTATTGATGAGAATTGCCGTCGGCTTCATGCGCCGGAGGACCGAGCGATCGATCATGCCGCGCGTCGTCGCCGTCAGCGGACAATGCAGCGTCAGGACGTCGGCCGTCTCGATCACCGCTTCGAACGGGATGTAGTGCGGCCGCTCCGGCCCGCCGCGCTGGGTCGAGAACACCACGTCCATGCCGAAGGCGCGTCCGATCGTGGCGACGGCGGCGCCGATCGCGCCTCCGCCGATGATGCCCAGGCGCGACCCCCGCAGATCCGAGATCGGAAAATCGAAGTAGCAGAATTGGCCGGCCCGCTGCCACGCGCCCTGAGTCACGCTCCTGGCATAGCCGACGATCCCGCGTCGCAGCGCCAGGATGAGCGCAAAACTATGTTCCGGTACGGTCGTCATTGCATAGCCGCGGATGTTTGCGACCACGATGCCGCGGCTGCGGCATGCGGCGATGTCGACATTGTCCGTACCGGTCGCCGTCACCGCGATCATCTTGAGCTTCGGCGTGCGGCTCAACACGTCCTCGCCGATGGGCAGCTTGTTGATGACCGCGATATCGGCATCGGCGAGGCGCGTCGCGACGTCGCCGATACCGGTCCTGTCGTGATCCTGCCAATGATGCGGGAAGCGCGGCGACCGCAGATTGACGCCGGGCCCCAAGGTGCCGCGCTCGATGCAAACGATGCGTCTCATCGTCTCGTTTCCGATCTCGAACTCATTCCTTGATCACGCCGGCACTGCGCAACAGGCGCTCCACCTGTCGCGCGCCGTCGTCGAGCACGGACCGCGTGAGCCGCGTTCCCCTTGCCGCCTCGGCGATCGCAGCGTCCAGGATCTGCGCAACCGCCGGCCATTCCTTCAGGCGCGGCATGACGCGTGATCCGCTCAAGCTCGCGCCCGCGGCGCGATGCATGCCGCCGCTCACCGTATTGAGATCCTCGTTTCCGTAGGCGGAGACATGGACGACCATGTCGTCGATCAACTCCGGGCGCGTCCGATCCATCGCGATCGCGAGCTCCAGTTCGGGATTGGTCGCCCATTTCAGATATTCCCAAGCGGCTTCGTGGCGCACGGAATGCAGATTCATGCAGAGCAGACTCGCCGTCGCGCAGGTCGCCAGCGGTCGGCCGCGGTAGCTTGGCATCGGCGCGATGCCGATTTGCTCGCGCTTGAGCTTGGTGTTCTCGCCGAACATCGCGCCGTGGTTCCAGGCCCACGTCATGATCATCGCGGCGCGTCCTTGCGCCATCGCCGCAATGGCATTGGCCTCCGAGAAATCGGTCGAGCCGCTTGCCGCGACGCCGTGACTCAGGACGAGGTCGACGTAGAACTGGGTCGTCTCGACTCCGACAGGATCGTTGAACCTGGGCGTGAAGTCGGAATGCAGGAAGTCGCCGCCGCGCCCCCACAGATAATTGGCCCAGATATTCAGGCTCGCCGCCGATTCGGCGCGTCCGTAGTACATCGCCGCCCCGCCGATAGTGCTCGCGCGCTGCATGCGGTTCGCAAATATGACGAACTCGTCCCAGGTCTTGGGCGGCAGCAGCGCCTCGCGATCGAACAGATCCTTGCGAAAAAAGAGCAGCTGCGCGAAACCGCGAATCGGAACGCCGAAGAAATTGCGATCGAAGCCCGCCGCCGCCTTGAAGCCGGAGGGGTAGCGGTTGAGATCGAATCCGTCGCGCTTCAACAAATCGTCCAGCGGGATGAAGTTTGACGCCAAATTCGGCAGCCAGGTATCGGCGCAGTTGAAGACATCGACGCTCGCCGAGCGTCGCGCACCGGTCGTTACGATGGCATCGCGGATATCGTTGGGAGGCATGAAACGCATGTCGACGCGAATGCCGGTGAGACGCTGAAATTCGCCAAGACGCCGCTGCTGAGCGCCAAACTGTCCCAGCGGCGGCACGACGACCGAGAGCTCGGTTCCTGCAAAGGGTTGGCCTGGGCGGAGTCCATGCGGCAGAGACTGCGCCCGACCAAGCTCGGGTGCGCCAACGAGGAGGGCGGCTGTCGAACCGCGCGTGAAGCTGCGTCGTGAGACCATTCTCAACGCTTTCAAATCCGGACATCTACTCTCACGACCAGCACCGGCGGTGCAACCAGTCCGCGAGCGAACGAGGCTCGGTGTGAGGCGCCCACTCGGGGCGCGGCCGACGCCAACCGCGACTGAGGACGGACCACGAACGCGCCTTGCCAGGCCCCGGTAGCGGGCTACGATGGACACCAATTATCGTCATCGAAGGAGAATGCCATGAAGCGCAGGTCATTCAATCTGGGGCTCGGCGGCAGCGCCGCGCTCGCCATCGCGCCGGCGATCGGCCGGACACCGATTCAGCTCGCCCAGGCGATGCCCAAGGTCACGCTGGCGATGAGCGGCTGGACCGGCTTCGCGCCGCTGACGCTCGCGGAGAAAGCCGGGTTGTTCAAGAAGAACGGCGTCGATGTCGAGATCAAGTTCATCCCGCAGGCCAATCGTCTGGCCGCGCTCGCCTCGGGCGATGTGCAGGTCGTGGCGACCACGGTCGACACGCAGATCCTGTGGGCGACGACCGTGCCCCTGACCCAAATCCTGGTCCTCGACAACTCGAATGGCGGCGACGGCATCGCGGTGCGCGCGCCGATCACCGACATCAAGGGCCTCAAGGGCAAGACGATCGCCGTCGACGGCCCGGGCACGACGCCGTATTTCATGCTGGCCTATGTGCTCAAGCGCAACGGCATCAGCATCAAGGAAGTGACCACCGCGACTCTGGCGCCGCAGCCGGCCGCCCAGGCCTTCGTCGCCGGTCAGTTCGACGGCGTGTCGACCTATGAACCCTATCTCTCCTCGGTGCGCCAGATGCAAGGCGCGACGATCGCCGCGACGACCGTCGACTATCCCGTCGTGATCGACACCGTCGCCATGCAGCCGGAGTTCATCGCCAAGAACCCCGCGATCGTGAAGGCGATCATCGCGGGCTTCTTCGACGCGCTCGATATGATCCGCACCGAGCCGCAGAAATCGCACGAGATCATGGGCGCTAGGATCAACCAATCCGGCGCGCAATTCGCGGACTCGGCGAAATTCATCAAGTGGATCGACAAGCCGACGAACCAGAAGCAGATGAAGGAGCTGCTGCCGGATTTCATGAAATACGCGGCCGACATCCAGATGGAGAATGGCGTGATCCGGAAGATGCCGGACTTTGCCCAGCTACTCGACACCAGCTTCGTGCAGTAGCCCATTGCGCGGCTGGCTCGTCCCGCTCAAGCCCACACCCCCGAGGCGACGGATCGCCTTGGGGGTTTCGTTTTTCGTCGCCTTCGTCTGTCTGTGGGCGATCGTCACCTTCGGCGGGCTGGTGAAGCCGCTGTTCCTCGCCGATCCCGTCAAGACGCTGCGCGCCGGCATCGAGCTGTTCGCGAGCTATGGCTTCATCGGCGATGTCGCGATCACCGTCTCGCGCGTACTCGGCGGCTTCGTCGTCGCCGCGATCCTCGGCGTGCCGCTGGGCATCGCGATGGGCGCGTGGAAGAGCATCGAGGCGTTCTTCGAACCTTTCGTGTCCTTCGCGCGCTACCTGCCGGCCTCCGCCTTCATCCCGCTCACCATCCTCTGGCTCGGCGTCGGCGAGCTGCAGAAATGGTCGATCATCCTGATCGGCTCGTATTTCCAGATCGTGATCATGGTCGCCGTGATCGTCGGCGCCACGCGCATCGACCTGGTCGAGGCCGCCTATACGCTGGGCGCGAACAAGACGGGGATCGTGGCGCGCGTGCTGCTGCCCGCGGCGGCGCCGCAGATCGCCGAATGCCTGCGCCTCGTGCTCGGCTGGGCCTGGACCTACATCATCGTCGCCGAACTGGTCGGCTCGTCGTCGGGCATCGGGCACATGATCACCGACGCCCAGCGCCTGCTCGATACCGGGCAGATGATCTTCGGCATCGTGATGATCGGGTTGATCGGCCTAGTCTCCGATTTCGCCTTCAAGCTGCTCAACCGGCGCGCCTTCCCCTGGTACGCCGTCGCATGAGCAAGCTCGCGATCAGCGGCGTCTCGCGCGTGTTTGCCGCCTCGGCCAAAGCCAAGCCGGTGCAGGCGCTGCAGCCCGTCGATCTCGACGTCGCCGACAACGACTTCATCACGATTCTCGGGCCGTCGGGCTGCGGGAAATCCACCCTGTTGCGCATCGTCGCCGGCTTGACCGAGCCATCGACCGGCGAAGTCCGGCTCGACGGCGCGGCGATCACCGGGCCGGGCCCCGATCGCGGCATGGTGTTCCAGAGCTACACGCTGTTCCCGTGGCTCACCGTACGCGAGAACCTCTGCTTCGGCCTGCGTGAGAAACGCGTCCCCGTGGCCGAGCAACATCGCCGCGCTGCGGGCTTCATCGCCAAGGTCGGGCTGACCGGCTTCGAGACGCATTATCCCAAGCAGCTCTCCGGCGGCATGCAGCAGCGCGTCGCGCTGGCGCGGGCGCTGATCAACGAGCCGGAGATCCTGCTGCTCGACGAGCCCTTCGGCGCGCTCGACAACCAGACCCGCGCCCTGATGCAGGAACTCCTGCTCGGGATCTGGGAGGGCGACCGCACGACCGTGCTGTTCGTGACCCACGACATCGACGAGGCGATCTTCCTCGCCAATCGCGTGGTGGTGATGAGCGCGCGTCCCGGCCGCATCAAATGCGAACTGCCGATCGACCTTCCCTATCCCCGCCGTTACACGATCAAGACCACGCCCGAATTCGCCGCCTACAAAGCCCGCCTGACGGAGGAGATCCGCGAGGAGTCGATCAAGGCGATGAAGATGGAGACGTGAGGTCGGAGACTCAGCCGAATGTCTCACATCTCGTCGCCCCTCCTCGACTCGAGGAGGGGCAGCGCGCGAAGCGCGCGGGGTGGTGACTCGGGCCGCTTCATCCGCTGTGACTCACCACACTGGCGCGCTGCGCGCGCCTGTCCCTCCTCGAGTCGAGGAGGGACGACTGAAGGCGGGCGCCCCGCCCTTTCGTCAGTTCGCCAGCAACGCGCGCGCGATCTCGGTCCATTCCGCTTCCAGAGCGGATGTCGCCACCGGCTTCCCGGCGCGCCGGTACCAATAGCCGGCATTCGTGAGATCGCCTTCGACGCGATGGAGATAGGCGTGCACCCAGTCATGCCTGACTTCGCCCTCCTCCGCCTGGGCGAGCTTGTGTGCGGCGTCCCACTCGCCCTTCGCGGCGTGCCACAGCGCCGTCAGCGGTCGCGTCAGATCGGGCGGCGGCACGGCGTGGTCGAGCGACGCCTTGAAATGGGAAACATCCATGACTCACCTCAGCATCGGCAGGTTCAACCCTTGCTCGCGCGCGCAGTCGATCGCGATCTCGTAGCCGGCATCGGCGTGGCGCATCACGCCGGTGGCCGGGTCGTTGGTGAGGACGCGCTCGAGCCGGCGATCCGCCGCCTCGCTGCCGTCGCACACGATCACCATGCCGGCATGCTGCGAGAAGCCGATGCCGACCCCGCCGCCATTATGCAGGCTGACCCAGGTCGCGCCCGACGCGGTGTTGAGCAGCGCGTTCAGCAGCGGCCAGTCGGCGATCGCGTCGGAGCCGTCGCGCATCGCCTCGGTCTCGCGATTGGGCGAGGCGACCGAGCCCGAATCCAGATGGTCGCGGCCGATCACGATGGGCGCCTTGAGCTCGCCGCTACGCACCATCGCGTTGAAGGCGAGCCCGGCCTTCGCGCGATCGCCGAGCCCGACCCAGCAGATGCGCGCCGGCAGGCCTTGGAACTTGATGCGTGCGCGCGCCATGTCGAGCCATTGATGGAGATGACGATCGGCGGGGAACAGCTCCTTCATCTTCGCGTCGGTGCGATAGATGTCCTCGGGATCGCCCGACAGCGCGCACCAGCGGAACGGCCCGACGCCGCGGCAGAACAGCGGGCGGATATAGGCCGGCACGAAGCCCGGAAAGTCGAAAGCGTCGGCGACGCCCATCTCCTTCGCCATCTGGCGGATGTTGTTGCCGTAGTCGAGAGTCGGACCGCCCATGCGGTGAAACGCCAGCATCGCGCGGACATGAACCGCCATCGACTCCTTGGCCGCTCGTTCGACCGCAGCAGGATCACTCTCCTTCAGGCGCGCGTGGCGATCGAGCGTCCAGCCCGCCGGCAGATAGCCGTTGATCGGATCATGCGCGGAGGTCTGGTCCGTCACCATATCCGGGCGCGCGCGCTGGTCGCCGGCCTGGGTGCGGCGCACGAGTTCCGGAAAGATCTCCGCCGCGTTCCCGAGCAGCCCGACGGAAATCGCCTGTTTACTCGTACTCGCCTCGGCGATCATCGCCAAGGCCTCGTCGAGATCCTTGGTCCAGCGGTCGAGATACCCTGTTTCCATCCGCTTCTCGATGCGGCTGGGCTGGCACTCCACCGCCAGCATGCTGGCTCCCGCGAACACGGCCGCGAGCGGCTGCGCGCCGCCCATGCCGCCGAGACCGCCGGTGAGGATCCAGCGCCCGCCGAGATCGCCGCCGTAATGCTGGCGGCCGGCCTCGACGAAAGTCTCGTAGGTGCCCTGCACGATGCCTTGCGAGCCGATATAGATCCACGAACCCGCCGTCATCTGGCCGTACATCATCAGGCCCTTGCGATCGAGCTCGTGGAAATGCGCCCAGTGGTTCCAGTGGCCGACGAGATTGGAATTGGCGAGCAGCACGCGCGGCGCGTCGGCATGGGTGCGAAAGATCCCGACCGGCTTGCCGGATTGCACGAGCAGTGTCTCGTCATCGCCGAGCGTCTTCAGGCTCGCGACGATGCGATCGAAGCATTGCCAGTCGCGCGCGGCGCGGCCGATGCCGCCATAGACGACCAGCTCCTCCGGCCGCTCCGCGACTTCCGGATCGAGATTGTTCATGAGCATGCGCATCGCCGCCTCGGTCTGCCATGACCGGCAGCTCATCGCGGTGCCGCGCGCAGCCGTGATCTTGCGCGTGTTGTCGAGGCGCGACGGCGTCGGGTTCGCGCTCACTGATGTTCCCAATCGTCGAGCTTGTCGGTGTTCGGCGGCGAGAAGCCGAGGAGATCGCCCTTGGTCGTGACGCCGAGACCGTTCAGCAGACGGTTCGAATAGTTGAAATACGCGCAGACCTGGTTCGCCTCGAAGATCTCCTCGTCCGACGCGCCCACTTCGCGCGCCGCCTTCACGTCGGCCTCTGCCATCTTCTGCGGCGCGAGAGTGAGCTTGCGCACATAGCGCAGCAGGCCGAGTTCCTTGCCCGCGAAGACGCGCTCGGGCGCGCCCGCGGCGAGCGCCGCGTAGATCGACTTCGCCTTCGCCTCGTCCTTCAGCAGCCGCGTGAGGCCGGCGAAATGATGCGCGACCGAGTAGTCGCAGTTATTCGCGAGACTGGTGTAGATGCCGAGGCATTCGAGGAACCAGACCGGCGTGGTGTTGCCGGTGTGGTGCAGCACGCTCTTGTAGAGCGCCGAGTGGCCTTCCATCGTATGCGGGCGCAACGAGTGGATCTTCATCACGTTGTCGATCGATCCGCCGGGTCCCTTCACGCGGTCGTAGAGCTGACGCAAGCCGCCGGTCGAGTCTTCGTAGTGCACCATGCGGATCCAGCTCGTCATCGTCTGTCCTCGTATCAAATTCTGCCGCTGGGCAAGAGCCCTTCGGTCATCTCGGATCGGAATGTGCCGGCTTCGACCAGCTCGCGCGCGGCCTCGATATCGGGCGCCAGAAAGCGGTCGCGTTCGACCGGTGCGACGCGCAGACGCAGCGCGGCGATCGCCTTGGTCAAGGGCGCGCTCGTCGACAGGGGCGCATGGAAGCCGATGCCATCGGCGGCCGCCATCAGCTCGATGCCGATGATCGTGGCCGTGTTGCGCGCCATCTCGCCCAATCGTCGCGCCGCGAAGGTCGCCATGCTGACGTGATCCTCCTGGTTCGCCGAAGTCGGCAGTGAATCGACGCTCGCGGGATGCGCCAGCGACTTGTTCTCGCTCGCCAACGCGGCTGCCGTCACATGCGCGATCATGAAGCCGGAATTGAGTCCGGGCTCGCGCACCAGGAATGCGGGCATCCCGCCATTGGTCGCCGGATCCACCAGCATCGCGACGCGGCGCTCCGACAACGCGCCGATCTCCGCGATGGCAAGCGCCAAGGCATCGGCGGCGATGGCGATCGGCTCGGCGTGAAAATTCCCGCCGGACAGGATCTCGCCCTGCTCGGCGAACACCAGCGGATTGTCGGAGACTCCATTGGTCTCGCGCTCGAATACATCCGCGGCATAGCGCATGACGTCGAGGCACGCGCCCATCACCTGCGGCATGCAGCGCAAGCAATAGGGGTCCTGAACGCGACCGCAATCGAGATGCGACGCTCGGATCGCCGAGCCGCTGACGAGATCGCGATAGACGGCCGCGACCTCGCGCTGGCCACGCTGGCCGCGCACCGCATGGACGCGGTCGTCGAACGGCGTGTCGCTGCCCTTGGCCGCATCGACGCTGAGCGCGCCCGCTACGACGGCACCGGCAAAAGCATTCTCGGCCGCGAACAGACCTTCGAGTGCGAGCGCGGTCGATACTTGCGTCCCGTTGAGGAGTGCGAGGCCTTCCTTCGCCTCGAGATGCACAGGCACCAGACCCGCGCGACGCAGCGCATCGGTCGCCGGCATGCGCGCGCCGCCGAAAAAAGCCTCGCCATGACCAATCAACGCCGCTGCGAGATGCGCGAGCGGCGCGAGATCCCCCGAGGCGCCGACAGACCCCTTGGCCGGAATCACGGGCACGACGCCGCGGTTGATCATATCGAGTAACGCGCGGATCACGTCAGGCCGCACGCCCGAGTAGCCGAGACCGAGGCTCGCCGCCTTCAACAGCACGATCAATCGCACGGTCTCCGGCGCCAACGCCGGCCCGACTCCGACGCTGTGAGACAGCACGAGCGCGGTCTGCAACTCGCGCAGCCTGTCCGGCGGGATGCGCGTGGTGGCGAGTTTGCCGAAGCCGGTGTTGACGCCATAGACGGCCTGGCCTTTCGCCAGAATCTGCTGCACAGCGGCCGCAGATCGCGCGATCGCCGGATCCGCCGCTTCGTCGAGCACAAGCCGGGCGGTCGATACGCGTAGCCTGCGCAGCGCCGCGAGCGTCAGAGTTCCAGGTGTGATCGTCATCGTCATGGTGATCCGAACCTTACGGAGATCCATCCGGAAGTGCTATCTCGGAGCAACATCACTCTGGCCATCGAACGGGACATGTCCGACCTCGCGACCGCCGTCAATGCCGCCAGCTGGCTCACGCCTGCGGTGCGCGCCCTACCGACGTATCGTGGCCCACAGACAATCGCCGATCTGCGTGGATTGCCG
This sequence comes from Alphaproteobacteria bacterium, assembly GCA_031403455.1. Classification (GTDB taxonomy): domain Bacteria; phylum Pseudomonadota; class Alphaproteobacteria; order CACIAM-22H2; family CACIAM-22H2; genus CAIOSQ01. The sequence continues at coordinate 15,992 of JANNTF010001022.1, forward strand.
GGCCGGCAGCTGCCCTTGCATCTCAACGAATCTCCCCATCCGCCATCGCCGCGGGCAGTCGCGGCCGCGCGTGAATCGCTCGGCGATCTCAATCGCTATCCCGACATTCACGCCCATGCGCTGGCCGGCGCCATTGCGGCGCGTACCGGCGTGCCGGCCGCGCGGATCGTCTTCGGCGTCGGCAGCGATGAGCTGATCCAGCTGATCTGCGAGATCACCCTGAAGCCGGGCGATCGCTGCGTCGTGCCGGCGCCGAGCTTTCCGCGCTACGCGGTCTCCACACGGTTGCAAGGCGCGTCGCCGCATCGCGTCGCGCTCGACGCCCAGGGCGCCAATGATGCCGGCGGGCTGATCGCCGCGATCGACGCGCATACGCCGGTCGTCTTTTGCTGCACACCCAACCCACCTTCCGGCGGGATGATGGATGCAGCCGCGCTGGCCATTCTGGCGAACGGCGTTCCCGCGACCACGTTGCTGGTCGTGGATGAAGCGTATCACGAGTTTGGCCGCCATGCCGGCGGCCCCGACGTGCTGGCCGCGCTTGCGCAGCGCAAGGGCCCCTGGATCGCGCTGCGCACCTTCTCCAAGGCCTATGCCCTGGCGGGGTTGCGGGTCGGCTACGCGCTGTGCGGCTCGGATGTCGAAGCCGAGGCCCTGCGTCGGGCAAAGCTGCAGTTCAATGTCACCGTGCCGGCGCAGGCCGCAGCCCTCGCCGCGATCGAAGACCAGGCCCATCTTGAAACCACGCTGATCGCGGTGGCGCAGGAACGCGAGCGGCTCAGTGCCGGCCTGCGCGCGCTGCAGCTGCGTGTCTATCCCTCCGCAGCCAATTTCGTCTCCGCCGATCTCGGCATTGCGTCACTGCCCGTGATGCAGGAACTCGCCGCGCGCGGCATCCATGTGCGCGACTGGCGCGATCCAGAACACACGACGCAGCTGCGCATCACCGTCG
>JANNTF010001023.1:0-7156 GCA_031403455.1 Alphaproteobacteria bacterium
TGCCCGGCATCTCGATGTCGCTGACGATCAGATCGAAATCCATCCCGGCATCGCAGTAGCCCAGCGCCTGATCTCCACTCTCCGCCGTCGTCACCTCGTAACCCGCGACCATGAGCAGCGGCCCGAGCAGGTTACGAAAGAACGGACTGTCATCGACCAGGAGAATGCGTCGCTGCGTCGCCCCCGCCTCGCCGACATCCGAGCCGATCGACGTGCCGAACCAGTCCTGGAACGCCATCGTCAGATAGTGCTGGGCGTCGATCATCTCCGTCGCCTTGCCGGAGATGATCGCACTGCCCATCAGCCCGGGACGCTCCGACTTCAACTCGATCTTCAGGCGCGCTTCCACGATGTCCAGGATCTCGTCGACCATCAGTCCCATCGCGCGGTGGTCGTCGGCGAAGACGAGGATGGGCTGACGCCCTTCGGTCGCGATCCGCTGCATCCCGTCGACGGGAATCAGAGGCATCAGCTTCCCGCGGTACTGCACCACCGGGCGCCCATTCGACAACTCGATCGACTCGACGTCGATTTCCTCGAGGCGCGCGACCAGCGCCAGCGGCACGGCTTTCTGGGTTTCGTCACCGGCACGGAAGGTGAGTAGGGAGATGCGCTCATCCTTGCGCGCGATCTGCGTTTCCTGCGTCCCGATCAACGACTCGTTGCCCCGCTCGCCCGCACTGACCGCGATGCCGTTGGGATCCAGGATCATGATGACGCTGCCGTCACCGAGGATCGTGTTACCAGAGAAGATCGGGATGTCGCGCAGGATCGGCGCTACCGGCTTGACCACGATCTCCTCGGTATCGAAGACCCGATCGACCATGATGCCGAACGTGCTCGCGCCGACTTGCGTGACGACGATGAACGCCTCCTTCGCGCCACCGGCATCGTCGCCGAGCTGCAGCAAGCTCTTGAGATTGACGAGCGATAGCAGCCGGTCGCGCAGGCGCAGAAACGCGGCGCCGTTGATGCGCTCGATCGCAATCGCGCTTCCATCGGCAGCGCGCACGAGCTCGAGCACGGAGATCTGCGGAATGGCGAAGCGCTCGCCGCCGCATTCCACGATCAATGCCGATACGATGGCCAGCGTGAGCGGGATCTTGATGACGAACATCGAACCCCTGCCCGGAGCCGATTTCAGCTCGATCGTGCCGCCGATCTTCTCGATATTCGTCTTAACGACATCCATGCCGACGCCGCGGCCCGACACGTTGGTGACGTTGCTCGCGGTCGACAAGCCGGCCCTGAAGATGAATTGCGCGATCTGCTGATCGCTCATCGCGGCGAGCTCGGCCTCGGTGGCCCAGCCGTTGGTCACGGCCTTCTCTTTGATCTTGCCAATCGGGAGACCGCGACCATCGTCCCCGATCTCGATGATGATGTGCCCGCCCTCATGGAACGCGTTCAGCGTGATGCGCCCGGATTCAGGCTTGCCCGCGGCCTTGCGCTCGGCCGGCGCTTCGAGCCCGTGATCCGCCGAATTGCGGACCATGTGCATCAACGGGTCCTTGATCAGCTCGAGGACCTGGCGATCGAGTTCAGTATCGGCGCCGAGCATGGTCAGCTCGATGCGCTTGCCGAGTTCATTGCCGAGATCGCGCACCACCCGCGGCAGCTTGGCCCACGCGCTGCCGATCGGCTGCATGCGCGTCTTCATGACGCCTTCCTGCAGCTCCGACGTGACATGGCTGAGACGCTGCAATGGGGTCGCGAATTCGCTGTCCTTCTGGCTGCGGAGAGTCTGCAGCAATTGATTGCGTGTCAGCACCAGCTCGCTGACCATCGTCATCAGATTTTCGAGCACGTCGACGCTGACGCGAATCGATTGCGCCGCGATGGCGGACTCCCTCGGCTCCGGAGCCGGGGCCTGGGTCGCGAATGGAGGCGGCGGCGTTTCGATGCTCGTCGCCTCGGTCGCCGGCGAGGGCGGCTCGAATTTCACCTGGGACGGCGCGATCTGGGTCGCGGCGACCGGTTTGAGTGCAGCGTCGCTCCCTTCGGCGAAGGCATTCAGGCGCGCCTTGAGATCGTCGTCGTTGCCTTCCGGTTCCACGCCACTCGCCTCGAGTGCGGCAAGCAGAGACTTGATGCGGTCGAGCGATTCGAGGATGAGCGTCACGGCGCGCGGAGTCACCTCGAGTTCGCCATCGCGCAACTTGCCAAGCACATTCTCGGCTGCATGCGCCGTGCGCTCGAGCCGCGGCAAGCCCAGGAATCCGCACGTTCCCTTTACCGTATGGACGAGCCGGAAAATGTTTCCCAGCATCTTGGGGTCGTTGGGGTTGCGCTCGAGCTTGACGAGCTCCTGATCGAGCACGGCCAGATTCTCCGAGGACTCGGTCAGGAACTCACGAAGCAGATCATCCATGACAGAAGCAGATCCTCTTGCGATCGGCGCGCGGCGAATGACGATTCGCACTGGGGCGTCAGGCGCACGCGCCGTTCAGACCCGGCGACTGTCGGCCAAGATTGTTAAGGTTGCGTGAAATCGGCCCGGTCGCGGGCCGCCGCGCATCACACCCGGCGCGGGAACTTCGCGATCATTGCAACGCGGCCAGGGGTCTCCTCGACATGCACCGTTGCGCCGACCGCTGCTGCGGTCAGCAGCGCGAGACGTGCCGGAACGCCGCGTGGTGACATCGCATGTCCGAGCGGATCGGGCGTGAGAGCGACGCGGTTCTCATCCATGAGCCGCGCTTGCACGCCCTCCGCCTCGATCGTGATCTGCAACGAGCCGGCGGCGGCACTCGTACGCACGCGGATGCGGCCACCCCGGGGCAGGCATTCATGGGCGACGAGCAACAGATTGAGCAGGATTTTCGCCACCGGACGTCCAGCCGCCGCCTCGGTGTCGGCGTCGGGCGCCGGAAATTCGACCGTGACCTTGCCCGCCTCGGTCAGCGACAAGGCCAGTACGCGCGCGTCGCTCAGCGCGCGCGTCGTCGACAGCGCGTTGCCGGACCCGAAGGAGGTCCTAAAATATTGCAACCGCTGACTGGCCGACCGTGCCGAACTCGCGATGAGCTGAATGACTTCCGGATCCGGCTTGGCCGCATCCTCGGCCAGCAACTCGACGCCGTTGGCAATGGCGCCCACAGGACCAACCAAATCATGGCAGATGCGCGCCGTCAGACTCTCGATCATCGCAAGCAGGGCATCGTCGTTCACGCGGGATACTCCGTCGGATCAATGGGCGGGCGACCATGAACCCGGCCATTCTCCGCCATCAAGAGACACTGACCGAACTGTGTTAACGATCCATTCATGAATGGCGTCACGCCAGGGTGTTTCGTCCGCAATCCCAGCCGTCCGGATTGGGGCGTGGGCCAGGTGCAATCCGTCGTCGGCGCCCGCGTGACCGCGAATTTCGAACATGCCGGAAAGCTGCTCATCAATACCGACCTGGTGGCGCTGGAGCACTGTGACATTCCCGGGCCTGGAGAGGAGCGTCGGCGGTGAGGAACCGTTCCGACCGTCAACCCGCGCGAGGGAGCAGGCGCTCGGCCTCGGCAAGATCCTCGGGCCGATTGGCGTTGAAAAACGGATCGACGTCAGCGGCGGCAAAATCGACCACCGCGCAGCCGTGGCGGGCCGTCCAGAGATCGACCTTGCGCATGGCTTCGACGGTGAGGGCATGGCGCAGATCGCGGTCGAGATCGATCCGCCAGAGTCCAAACACCGGATGCGCCTGCCCTGCCGACGCGGCGCAGGCCAAATGCGTGCCCGCGGCCGTGGCGCCCGCCAGCAGCCGCTGGACCAGATCCGTCGGGAAGAACGGCGCGTCGGACGCGACGGAAACCAGCCACGCTGCGCGAGGATGCCATGCGCGCGCCCATGTCATGCCGCTCAGGATGCCGGCCAGCGGCCCGGCATAGCCGTCGATCACATCCGCCACCACCGGCAACTGGAAAGCGGCGAACCGCGCCGGATCGCCATTGGCGTTGAGGACCATGGCGTCGACTTGCGGCCTCAGGCGATCGATGATTCGCGCGAGGATGGGCACGCCGCCGAGCGGCCGCAATGACTTGTCGCCGCCGCCCATCCGTCGCGACAGACCACCCGCCAGGATCACCGCGACGATCGGCGCGTCAGCCATCATCATCGGCGCTCTTGCGTCCCAGCAGCCGATCTTCCTGCGCAACGGTACGGGCGTCGGCATCGCGCACGATGCGCTCGTCGCCGGACAGCACGGTGAAGCGCGCGCCCTTCGCGCGTCCAATCAAGGTGAGCCCCGCCTTGCGCGCCAGCTCGACACCCCAAGCCGTGAAGCCGGACCGCGAGACAAGGATCGGGACGCGCATCTGCACGCATTTGATCACCATCTCCGAGGTCAGCCGCCCCGTCGTGTAGAAGATCTTGTCATCAGGATCCACGCCGTGGACGAACATGTAGCCGGCGATCTTGTCGATCGCATTGTGTCGGCCGACATCCTCCATGTAGAGCAGCGGCCGGTCCTCCTGGCACAACGCGCAGCCATGGATCGCGCCGGCTTCCAGATAGAGCGACGGCGAGGTGTTGATCTTGCGCGTGATGCGATGAAGCCACGTCGTGCGCAACTGCGCATCGGGAGCCAGCGCGACCTTGTCGAAGCGCTCCATCAGATCTCCGAATGCCGTCCCCTGGGCGCAGCCCGATGTCAGCGTCTTGCGTCGCAGCCGTTCCTCGAAATCGGTCCGTGCCGTGGTACGCACGACCACGGCATCGGTTTCGGCATCGAAATCGACGCCGATGATGTCCTCGCCGCGGCGCAGCATCCCCTGGTTGACCAGATACCCCACCGCGAGCCATTCGGGTCGATCGCCGATCGTCATCATCGTGACGATCTCCTGGCCGTTCAGGAACAAGGTCAGGGGACGTTCGACGACGACCGAAATCTCGATCGCGCGACCATCCTGATCGACTCCCCGGACGCGCTGCGTGAGCGCGGCATTGGTCGGATCCGGCCGGATTGTGAACTCTTCCATCGACCTCATTTTGAAGGCCCATGAACCCGGATGTCATCAGTCTCGGTACGATCTCGCCGGCGAGAGGCCCTACGGCATCGGGGTGATGCGATGGGCATGCTGACCGGGGGTGACTTGCCGCGACGCGCCACATAGATTTGCCCTCATGGATGGAAACACCCTGCCCTCTCCCGCGCCGACGCCGTCGGATCTGCTTGTCGATCCGTTCGCGCGACGGATCTCCTATCTGCGCGTCTCGGTGACGGACCGCTGCGACTTCCGCTGCGTCTACTGCATGTCGGAGAACATGACGTTCCTGCCGAAGGCCGATGTTCTGAGTCTCGAGGAACTCGACCGGCTGTGTTCCGCCTTCGTGCGCTTGGGTGTGCGCAAACTACGATTGACCGGCGGCGAGCCGCTCGTTCGCCGCAACATCATGAGCCTGTTTCGGGCGCTCGGCCGTCACGTCGAAAGCGGCGCGATGGACGAGCTCACGGTGACGACCAACGGCAGTCAATTGGGCAAGTACGCGGGCGAACTGCGCGACGCGGGCGTGCGCCGCATCAACGTCTCGATCGACACGCTCGATCCCGCGAAGTTCACGGCCATCACGCGCTGGGGCAAGCTCGATCAGGTGATGGCCGGTCTCCAGGCGGCCAAGGCGGCCGGGCACCACATCAAGATCAACGCGGTCGCGTTGAAGGACTTCAACGAGGACGAGTTCGACCGGCTGGTCGGATGGTGCGGCGACGAGGGGTTCGACCTCACCTTCATCGAAGTCATGCCCATGGGCGATATCGGAAGCGAGAACCGGCTCGACCAGTATTTGCCGCTCAGCATGGTCCGTGCCCGCCTCGCCGCGCGCTGGACGCTCGAGGAGACCGAGTATCGCACCGGCGGCCCGGCACGCTACGTCACGGTCAAGGAGACTGGACGGCGGATCGGGTTCATCACGCCGCTCACGCATAATTTCTGTGAGCTCTGCAATCGCGTCCGCCTGACCTGCACCGGCACGCTCTACATGTGCCTCGGCCAGGATGACGCCGCGGATCTGCGTCGTCCCTTGCGCGAGACGGCGGATGACGCGCGTCTCGATAGCGCGATCCGCGAGGCGATCAGTCGCAAGCCCAGGGGGCATGATTTCATCATCGATCGGCGGCACGCCGGCCCCGCCGTCCAGCGCCATATGAGCGTGACCGGCGGGTGACGGGGTTGCCGGCGGAGCCGCGTGGGGCAGACCATCGCCCCGGCTATTTTCTGTGGAGCCTTTCCCTCGCCCAGCTCGTCTCTTGGGGCATTCTTTTCTACAGCTTCGCCGTGCTCGTCGGGCCGATGGAGGATGATCTCGGCTGGTCGAAGACCGCCCTGAATGGCGGCCTCACCCTCGGCTTGATCGTTTCCGGCCTGTTCGCGCCACTGGTCGGCGCACAGATCGATCGCGGCCATGCGTGGCCGGTGATGAGCTTCGGTTCGCTCCTCGGCAGCCTTGCCATGGCGGCGTGGTCCTTCGTCGATGCGCCCTGGGCGTTCTGGATGATCTGGATGGCGCTCGGCATGGCGATGTCCTGCACGCTCTACGAACCGGGATTCGCCGTGCTCGCACGCACCCTCGGCGACGAGGCGCCGCGCGGCATCCTGAAGATGACTCTGGTCGGCGGGCTCGCCAGCACGGCCTTCATCCCGCTGGCCCATCTGCTCGTGCAGCTGCTCGGCTGGCGCCACGCGGTGATGGTTCTCGCGATCATCAATCTCGTCGTCGCTGGCGGCATTCACGCGACGATGCTGCGCCCGGCGCGCATGCAACCCACCTCGACGCCGAAGCCCGGCGGCGCCGTGAGCGCCGATGTCTCGACGCGGGCCGCCATCGCGAACCCGCGCTTCTGGACGCTACTGCTGTCATTTGCCGCCTACAACGTGGCCTTCACGGCGATGACGTTCCATTTTCTACCGCTGCTCGACGAACGCGGCGTGAGCCGCGACGTCGGGGTCGCGCTGTTCACCATCATCGGGCCGTTGCAGGTGACCGGACGCCTCCTGCTCTTCGCCGGCGGCCATGTCATCGCCGCGCGGCTGGTTGGCCGTATTGCCTTGATCGTGTCCGTTCCGCTCTTCACGCTGGCCGCCCTGGCCGGCACCGACCTCGTGCTCCTGACCGTCTTCGTCGCGATCTACGGCATCATCAATGGCATCCTCACCGTGGTGCGAGGGAC
>JANNTF010001024.1:0-1496 GCA_031403455.1 Alphaproteobacteria bacterium
GTTGCTCCAGACGAACACCATCGCGGTGCAGGGCGCGGCGGCGAGCAGGATCAGTCCGGCGATGTACGAGTTGATCTGCTCCGCCGGCAGGTACGGGCGGAACAGGTAGCCGATGAAGAACCAGCCGAGCAGCGCCATCGAGAAGGGCTTGATCGCCCAGTTGATGAACAGCGTCACGCCGATGCCGCGCCAGTAGCGGCGCACCGCGCCGAGGGCGGCGAAGTCGATCTTCATCAGCATCGGGATGATCATCAGCCAGATCAGCACCGCCACCGGCAGGTTGACCTGGGCGATCTCGGCGCTGCCGATGAGCTGGAACGCGCCCGGGAAGAAATGCCCGAGTGCGATGCCGACGACGATGCAGGCCGCGACCCAGACGGTCAGGTAACGCTCGAACGTCGACACGGTTCAGCTCCGGCCGATCTCGCGGACTCTCTGCGACAGCACCATCGTGTCGAGCGAGCGGATCGGCAGGCTGATGAAGAGGCTGATGCGGCGCTCGAGGACGCGGAAGGCCTCGCGGAAGGCGTCGACCCTGGCGACGTCGGTGCCTTCGACCGCCGCGGGGTCCGGCACGCCCCAGTGCGCCGTCATCGGCTGACCCGGCCACCAGGGGCAGACCTCGCCGGCGGCGTTGTCGCAGACCGTGAACACGAAATCGAGCTCCGGGGCGCCCGCTGCGGCGAATTCATCCCAACTCTTGCTGCGCAGCCCCTCGTTCGGAATCTTCATGCGCGCCAGCAGCTCGAGCGCGAGCGGATTGACCCGACCGGCCGGGTGGCTGCCCGCGCTGAACGCCCGGAACCGGCCACGGCCGCGCTCGTTGAGGAGGGCTTCCGAGAGGATGCTGCGGGCCGAATTGCCCGTGCACAGGAACAGCACGTTGAAGGCGCGCTCGGGAACGCTCATGAGGCCTTGCTCCTTCGGGGCGCCGCGGCCGCCGGCGCACAACTGCGGCCACCGCAGCAGTTCTCCGTCAGGAACCCCACGAGGGCGTTCATCCGCGTGTAACCGGCGGTATAGAAGATCTGGCGGCTTTCGCGCCGGTCGTCGATCAGGCCGGCATGGCTGAGCGCCTTGAGGTGGAACGACAACGTCGGGCCGGGGATGTGCAGGCGCGTCGCGAGCTCGCCAGGCGCGAGGCCCTGCGGGCCGGCCTGCACGAGCAGGCGATAGACCGCCAGCCGGCTCGCCTGGGCGAGCGCAGACAATGCGCGAACGGCGTTTTCGGCGTCCATAATTATAGAATCATCGAAATATAGTCCGGAGTCAACTGCGCCCCTGCGGCAGGCGCTGGAGTCATCGTAGGGTCAGGTCGCCGCCCGATCGGCGCGATGACAATCGCGCATCGACCGGCAATTCGCGGTCGGAGATCGCTTACCCGAGCGCCGCCATCGCGGCGCCAATCAGGCCGCCGATCATCAGCGCCATTGTCGGCAATCCAGATATCAGGAAGCCGATGCCCCGCTTGTTGGCGGCCCTGGTGTAACCAAAAA
>JANNTF010001025.1:0-1220 GCA_031403455.1 Alphaproteobacteria bacterium
TCGGAACTCACGCAGATCGTCGGTCAAAGCCAGCCGCGCGTGTCGCGCCATCTCAAGCAATTGTCCGACGCGGGCCTTCTGGAACGGCTGCCGGAAGGGAGCTGGGTCTTCTATCGCATGGCGAGTGAAGCGAAGGCCGGCCAGCTCGCGCGCCATATCGTCAGTCAGCTCTCCAGCGACGACATGAATTTGGCGCAGGATCACGAGCGGCTCGCGGCTGTTCGGCGTGCGCGGACGGAGGCGGCCGCCAGCTATTTTCGCGCCAATGCCGCGCATTGGGACGAGATACGGTCGCTGCAAGTCGATGAAGCTCTGGTCGAACGGCATCTCGTCGGCCTGTTGCCGCCGACGGGCATCGGCACCCTGCTCGATGTCGGCACGGGCACAGGACGCATCCTGGAGCTCTATGGCGAACAGGGCGTGACGGGAATCGGCGTCGACCTGTCCCGGGAAATGCTCGCCGTGGCGCGCGCCAACCTCGCGAAAGCCGGGCTGTCGAACGTCTATGTGCGGCACGGGGACATGTACCGCTTGCCCTGGCCGGCGCCCGCCTTCGACGCCATCACCGTTCATCAGGTGCTGCATTTCGCCGATGATCCCGGTGCCGCGATCGCCGAGGCGGCACGCGTGATGCGGCCCGGAGGTCGTCTCGTCATCGTCGATCTGGCGCCCCACGACGTCGAAATGCTGCGTCGGGAACATGCGCATCGTCGCCTCGGTTTCGCCGATGGCGAAGTCTCGGGCTGGTTCGCCGATGCCGGACTCCAGCCCGGGCCGGTCGATCGTCTCCCCGGCAACAAGCTCACGATCACGCTCTGGGCCGCTACGCGCCCGCACTGAAGTCGTAAAGCGAGGAAGTCCCATGTCCAACGGTCACATCGGTGGTGCGTCGCCCGGCAGCCGACTCAAAGTCAGCTTCGAATTCTTCCCGCCGAAGACGGAAGCGATGGAACAGCAGCTCTGGCAATCGGTGAAGCGGCTGGAGCCGTTGGCGCCGCAATTCGTGTCCGTCACCTACGGCGCGGGCGGCTCGACGCGCGAGCGCACGCACGCGACGCTCAAGCGGATCGTCGAGGAGACGCGCCTCAAGCCGGCGGCGCATCTCACCTGCGTTGGCGCGACGCGTGCGGAGATCGACGAGGTCGTGCGCGATTACTGGGCCGCCGGCGTGCGCCCCCACCTGGCGCGGCGGGGGGATGCGCCCGCCCGCGCGCCCGGGT
>JANNTF010001026.1:0-2114 GCA_031403455.1 Alphaproteobacteria bacterium
TTCGGTGCCGACGGCACCGGTGGCGCCAAGGATGGCGATGGTTTGTCCATCAGAACGAAACGCAGACATAGCAATAGTTCCTTCGGCAGGGCGGTACGGGGCCGCCATCGTTACTCTGAAGCCTCTGCGCACGGCAACTTACGGCGATGCCGCAGCGCTGGAGGCGAAGCGGGGTCGCGGGCTTCGGGCGAGGACGGTTCAGGCGGCGCGAGCTCGAACGTAGCTGCCTGGCGCGTCCTCGATCGGTTTGAGTCGACCGCTGGCAGGGTCGCGTGGCGCAATTTGTCCAGCGCCGAACTCCCCGATCCAGAGCTGCCACTCGGTCCACCACGACCCTTCATGCTGGGTCGCACCCTCGAGCCAGAGGTCGGGCGACTTCGCCTTTTTGGCATTGGTCCAGTAGCCGTATTTCTTGGCTGCCGGCGGATTGACGACTCCGGCAATGTGACCCGACGCGGCAAGCACGAACTGCGTCGGGCCGCGGTAGAGACGCGTCGCCGCAAAGGTCGAGCGCCACGGCGCGATGTGATCTTCGCGTGTCGCCAGGATGAAGTTCGGCGTCTTGATGCGTGTCAGATCGATCTTGGTGTCGAGCAGTGCGATGTCGCCGGTCGCGAGCTTGTTGGCCTGATACATGTTGCGCAGGTAGAAGGAATGCATTGCTGCCGGCATCCGCGTTGAATCCGAATTCCAGTACAAGAGATCGAACGGGAAGGGATCCTTTCCAAGCAGATAATTGTTGACCACGAAAGACCAGATCAGGTCGTTGGCACGCAGCATGTTGAACGTGGTCGCCATGTCGGCGCCTTCGAGGAATCCCTTCTGGTTCATGCGCTCTTCAAGGGCAGCGAGTTGCTCCTCGTCGATGAAGACGCTCAGTTCGCCGGCTTCGGTAAAGTCGACCATGGTCGTCAGGTAAGTCGCCGATGCCACGCGCCCCTCTTGGCCTTTGCTCGCCAGATACGAAAGCGTGCAAGCGAGGAGTGTGCCGCCCAGGCAATAGCCGATGACGTTGCAATCCTTCTCGCCGGTTTGTTGCTCGATCGCATCGAGCGCGGCGAGCGGACCTTCGACCATGTAGTCGTCGAAGCTCTTGTTCGCGAGTTCGCCGTCGGGGTTGACCCAGGAAACCACGAACACCGTGTGTCCCTGGCTGACCGCCCACTTGATGAACGAGTTCTTCTCCCGCAGATCGAGGATATAGAATTTGTTGATCCAGGGCGGCATGATCAAAAGCGGTCGTTTGAAAACGCTGGGCGTTGTCGGGGTGTACTGGATGAGCTGCATGAGCGGGGTCTGAAACACCACCTTGCCGGGAGAGATCGCGATATTCTCACCGACCTTGAACGCCTGATCGTCCGTCATCTTGATCATCAAGCGTCCATCGCCACGCTCGAGATCGCTCAGCAGATTCTGCAACCCCTTGACGAGATTCTCGCCGCCGCTCTCCAGCGTCGCGCGCACCACCTCGGGATTGGTGATGGCAAAGTTGGAGGGGGCGATCGCGTCGACGAATTGACGCGTGTAGAAATCGACTTTCTTGGCCGTCTTGTCGTCGAGGCCCTCGACCTGTCTTACGGTCTCCTGCATCCACCGTGCCGTCAGGAGATAGGATTGCTTGAGATAGTCGAACACGTAGCTGTCGTCCCAGGCCGCGTCCTTGAAGCGCCGATCCTCGGCCGATGGCGTCACCACCGGCTGCGCCGGCTGACCAAGCATCCGCCGCGTCGTGTTCTGCCACAAGGCCATGTAGTCCTGCCAAAGCGTCATTTGCGCCTGGACCAGTTGCCCGGGGTTTGCCATCAGCCGCGCCGTCATATCGAGAAAAGCCTGGGTGATGTTCATCGGATCGCCCATGCCGATATTCGGCTTGGCGTGTTGACGGGCAACGAACTCAGCCACGAGCTTCTGGCTGCGCTCGGCGATCTGCCCCATGCTCCGCGCGAGTTCCACCGGATCCGGCAGCTTCACGTCGTGCACGGTATCGGCCGGGTCAGCTTGGTCCCTGGAGTTGGGCGATCCAGGCTTGGATTGCTGTGACATTGCGCAGTTCCTAAACTTCGGAGCAGGATCAAACCGGTTTCACGCCTGCTCCACCTCGACGCGTGACCCTC
>JANNTF010001027.1:0-1717 GCA_031403455.1 Alphaproteobacteria bacterium
GTCGAGCATCTCCGGGGGCGTACCGACGTCCAGAATCTCGACCTCATGAATCTGGCGGGGTTCTGCCGGAACTGCCTGTCGAACTGGTACAAGGACGCCGCGGACACGGCCGGAATCGCGTTGACGAAGGAGCAGTCGCGCGAGCTCGTCTACGGCATGCCGTATGACGAGTGGAAGGCCAGGCACCAGACGGAAGCCACCCCGGCTTCGCTCGCCAAGCTCAAGGCTGCCGGCGGGCCGCACCAGCATTGAGCCGACGCACGCGGTGGCCGGCGTCGTCGTCCCGGTAACACTCGATCAACCATCCCGGTGCGAGATTGACCGCCGTTCCCGTTGAAGGCTCGAGGCCACCGATGAAGCTGCGGCGTTTCCTGCTCGTCTGCTTGCTCCTCCTCGTGCCGGCCGGGGTCGGTCGGAGCGATCAAGCGGCGACGCTCGTCGCGGACCAGCGTACGACGCTCAATCGCGGGCCGTCGCAGGCGGTCGGCGCGGTGATCTGGAATCATGCGGGCGAGGCGCCGCGCCAGGCGGATTCGGCGCCGGCCGCCTTCGTCGAGTTGTTCCGCGATGCCGGTTTCGACATCTACAAGCTCGAACGGCCCGCCGAGGGCGACAAGATTCGCGCGTCCACGCAGGCGCTGATCAACGCGGCGCAGGATCTGCGCGCGCGCGGCTATCGCCGGATCGTCCTGGCGGGGCAGAGCGCCGGCGGGTGGATCTCGTTCGGTGCCGCCGCGTTGACGCCCGGCCTCACCGACGCGATCGTCGCAACGGCGCCTGCCGCCTTCGGTCGGGTCGCCGACGATCCCGCCCGTGCGGCCCGCAACCGCGATGATCTCGTGCGCATGGCCGCCCGGCTGGATCGGACCCGCGTCATGGTGTTCCTGTTCGATGGCGACGAATTCGACCCTGGCGAGCGCGGCGCCGCGCTGGTGCCGACGCTCGCGCAGCGCGGAATCCCGAGTCTCGTGATCGATCGGCCGCCGGGCTGGCGCGGCCATGGCGTTGGGCTGTCGCGCGCGTTCGCGCGTCGTTTCGGCCCCTGCATCGTTGCTTTCGCGATCGCCACCGGGAACGATCCGATCAGCTGCGATCGATTTGCCGCCGCCGCGATCCCGTTCGAATTCGCCGATATTCCCGAAGCTGCGCTCCAGCCGGCCAACGACAACACGCCGGTGGGCGGGTTCATCGGCACGTGGCGCGGGTCGCTCGACAATGGCGACGATGTCATGCTGATCGTCGAGGGCGGTCCGAGCGAGCAGGTCCGCGGCGTTTTCGCACGCGGCCGCAGCCGGCTGGTCGCGTCCGACAAGCCCTTCGCCCAGCGCCGCGTCGGCCGCTTCGATCCCGAGCAGCGCAGCCTCGTCTTCGTGAGCCCGAAGCGGCCATCCGTCACGGCGACGCTGACGAACGCGGGGCAGTTGCGCGTCGCCGTCGTCAACACCGATGGCAACAAGACCTATCGCGGGGAGCTCGACCGCGTCGACCCGGCGCGCGACGCGGCCCCGAAGCCGCGCTTGTCCCCCTAATCCACAGGATCGCCCGGGCACATGAGTTGCCCAGACTCGCCGCAACCACCTAAGACATGCTTGGACATTCAGTCCCGTAGGTCGAAGGAGCATGAGCATGGCGGACGGCAGCACCGGCGATATCGCCGCGACGAAACTGCGAAGCTTCGTCGAACGGATCGAAAAGCTGGAAGCCGAGAAGAGCGAGC
>JANNTF010001028.1:0-4898 GCA_031403455.1 Alphaproteobacteria bacterium
GGAGTCTTCATCAACGACGAGCAATTGGCGCAAGGCCCGGTGCTGCGCGACATCACCCTGTTCGCCTCGATCGAGGGCATCCGCGCCCGCTCGAACATCACGACGAACACCTATGACAACCACCGGATCGCCTTTGGGGTCACCAAGCGCTGGGATTTCTGATTCGAGCGCCGCGTTAACGAGAAATAAACTCGTTAACCAAGAGGTCGGACGTGATCCCTGTCACTGTGTTGAGGTAGCTTCGCGCGCAGTGTCGCTTGCGTTCATGAGGGGAGTTCCAATCGATGCGTCGGATTGGTCGTAACATCCTGCCGTTCCTGACTGTTCTGCCGCTGGCTTTCAGTGTCAGCGAGCACGTCATGGCGCAGGCGGTTGCCGGTCGCCAGGTCGGCGTCGCGGCGGGCGTTACCGGCGCGGTCCAGCTCGTCGCCGCGAGCACGGGCGCGCGCGCCGCGGGTCGCGTCGTGCAGTCCGGTGAGGTCATCCGCATCGGCGACCAGATCGCGACCGGTCCGGCGGCCCGGCTGCAGATCATGCTGCTCGATGAGACGGTGTTCACGATCGGTCCGAACGCCGCGCTGACGATCGATGAATTCGTCTTCGACGCGCCGACCGGGAGCGGGAAGCTGACCGCCAATGTGGCGCGCGGCGCGTTTCGCTTCGTCACCGGCAAGATCGCCGCCAACAATCCGCAGGACATGCGCATCACGCTGCCGGTCGGCACGATGGGCATCCGCGGCACCGTGGTCGCCGGTCGCGTGACGAATGACAGCGCGCTCGTGGTCTTGCTTGGGCCAGGCGCACAGAACGACGCCACCGAACGCATGGGGCGCGTGGTGGTCACGGGCAGTGGCGGTGCGGTCGAGCTGCGCCGCCCGGGCTTTGCCACGGAGATCGTGGGACGCGGCGGCGCGCCGACCTCGCCGTTCAGGCTCGAGCGATCGCAGCTCGACCAGCTCTTGGGCGAGCTGTCGAATGCCCGTGCGCGTTCGGCCGACTCGGCCGGAGGCCAGGATGCAAACTCGGCCGAGCAGCTGGCGCAGGTCGAGCCAGCGGCCGGCGGCGGCGGTAACCTCAACCTCGGCGACACGCTGCGTGGCGTCGTCTCGTTGCAGCAGCTGACGGTGGTGTTGGACCGCCCGCGCTCTGTCGCGGTGGTAGCGCCCGTTGGCGCTGTCTCGCCACCTCCACCACCGCCTCCTCCGCTGGAGCCCGAGGAGCCCCCGGTGGCGGCGTTGCCAACGCTGCCGGCCGGTTTGCTGACGACCATCGATCTCGGGCGTTTCAATGGCAGAATAAACTTTCCGCAGCAGAGCTTCGCGCTTCAGGGCCCCAACGGCGCGGCTACGCCGGGCAGCCAGTTCACGGTCTCGGCGACGTTCAATTTCGATCAGCGCCAGATCAACGGTTCGCTGGGCGTCACGTTCGGCGGCGCCACCGAGAATTTCACGCTCAACAATGTGCTGCCTGGCGGGGCGGCGGGCGCACCGGCTGCATTCGCGGCGTTGGGCAATACGCCGACCAACACCAACCAGGTGCTCTCGGCTCCGAACACCAGCGGTGTTCCGCTCTATGCGTTCAACAGCAGCAATGATCAGCGCATCATCGATTTTCGCTACATGCTGATCCGCTCGGCGGGAACGCCGACTCAGCTCCTCAATGGCTTGAACTACTCCAACCCGAATACGGCGGACCGCGTGCAGGCCGCTGGCGTAGGAGTAGCGCAGACCAACGGCGTTGCGCTGGGGCTGAACGCCGCGGACAGTCAGCGCGCCTTGGGCGCGCTCGGCCTCAGCCCGGCGCGCTGAGCGCGATCAGTCGCTGAACTCTTCGACCATCGCGGAGAGTCGCTGGACGTCGGAGATCAACAGCCCGTTCTTCTCGCGATGCACCAGGCCGCGGCGCTGCAGATCGGAAAGCACGCGAGCGACGGTCTCGCGCGTGGTCGAGACCCGCGCCGCGATGTCGCTGTGAACCGGGATGGGTTGCAGGTTTCCGGTGTTGTCCTTGATCCCCGCCTGTCGCGCGAGGCGCAGCAGCTCGGCGTAGATGCGGTTCTGAGCGCCGAGTGTCGACAGATCCATGATGCGGCCGGTCGATGCGCGCACGATGCGCGCCAGCCGCTTGAGCAGCGCCATCAGCACTTCGGGATGCTCGACCAGGATCTCCAGGAAGATCTTGGCCGGCATGATCGCCGTCGTCGTGAGATCCACGGCCACCACATTGGCCGAACGTTTGCCGCCATCGATCGCCGCCAGCTCGCCGAAGGAGCCGCCGGTCGGGATGTCGTCGAAGCTGACTTCGCGTCCGCTGAGGCCGTAATTGACTACACGGGCCGTGCCATGGGCGACGAAGTAGACATCCGCGGACTCGGTCTCGCGGTCGATGATCTGTTCACCCGGCTCCCAGATCTTCCAGCGGCAGCGCGATACCAGGGCGCGGCGCGCCTCCGGGGTGAGGTGTTTGAGGATCTCGATCAGCTCGAGGTTCTCCCGCGCGTGATCGCGCGGACCGCCGTGTCGCGTGTCGTTAACCATGGACATCCGATGATTCATTGCCGATCAGGGCTCCACCTGCAACCGAGGTTGCGCCGATGTGGTCGATTGCCGCTGCCGGAGAGCCCCTCTATATTGCGCGCGTTTTGAGATTGTGCATTGCAGCATAACGCATCATGGCGCCGGCTGCCGAGCGGAGCAGAGAGAATGAACGATGCTGATGAACTGCATGGCTTCTTCTTCGAGGATCTGCGCGTGGGCCAGACTGCGGTTGTCGCGCGAACCTTGACCGAAGCCGACATCGTCTTGTTCGCGGGCATCTCCGGCGACACCAACCCGGTCCACATCAACGAGGAATTCGCTGCGGGCACGATGTTTTCGGGGCGCATCGCCCACGGCATGCTGACCGCGAGCTTCATCTCGACGGTGATCGGCACGCGGCTTCCCGGACCTGGCTCCATCTATCTCTCGCAATCCCTTCGTTTCAAGGCGCCGGTCCGAGTCGGCGACACGCTCTGGGCGCGCGCCACCGTGACCGAATTGGTGCCTGAGAAACGCCGAGCGTCGCTGGCAACAACGGTCACTGTGCGTGACAAAATTGTGCTCGAAGGCGAAGCGCTGGTGATGGTGCCCCAGCGCTTAACGGTCGCTGCACCCAAGGTGGCGGCGGCGGTGAGCGGCGATTGATCGCGCGCCCGCGCGTCGCGGGCCTCACGATCTCCATCGTCATGCGTGTCCTGCGTCATCCAACCGGTCTTCCCGAGTCCGCCCGCGGGGCCGTGATCGCGATCGGCAATTTCGACGGCGTACATAATGGCCACGTCGCCGTGATCGACGCGGCACGGATCGAGGCGCAGCGTCTCGGGCGGCCGATGGCGGTCCTCACCTTCGCGCCACATCCAAGGCGTTTCTTTCATCCCGGGCAGCAGCCGTTCCTGTTGACGCGGCTGCGCACGAAGCTGCGCCTGTTCGCGGGGCTTGGCGTCGAGCTCGTCTATGTGCTGCGTTTCGACGCCCGATTGGCCGGCGTGACGGCCGAGCAGTTCGTGGATGATCTGCTCGTGGCCCAGCTCGCGGCACGCCATGTCGCCGTCGGCTATGACTTCGTGTTCGGCAAAGGACGCGCGGGGCGCGCCGATCTCCTGCGCACGCGCCTCGCACTGGCCGGGGTGACGACCACGACGGTGGCGCCGGTGGCGCGCGCGACCGGGCCGCACGCGGTGTTCTCGTCGACGGCCGCGCGCGACGCCCTCGCCGCTGGGGATCTCCCGACCGCGACCGCGATCCTCGGCCGGCCATTTGCGATCGAGGGTCGCGTCGCCGTGGGCGATCGCCGCGGCCGCACGATCGGCTTCCCGACGGCCAATCTCTGGCTCGGCGAGTATGTGCGGCCCCGCTTCGGCGTCTATGCCGTGTGCGTCGACATTGCCGGGCGCGCTCATGCGGGCGTCGCCAATCTCGGCTTGCGACCGACTTTCGGGGGCGATCGCGAACCGCGGCTGGAGGTGCATCTGCTGGATTTCGCGGGCGATCTCTACGGGCGCCGGATCTGCGTCGATCTGCTGCACTTCCTGCGTGCGGAGCAGAAATTCGACGGCATCGATGCGCTCAAGGCGCAGATTGCGCTCGATGCCGCGCAGGCGCGCACCTCATTGGCCGGTGGTTGCGGCGCTGCCCTGCCGTCCCTATGATCCGCGCCATCATGTCGTTGCGGTCCTTCAGCGTCGCGTCGTTAACGCGAATTAGCCACCCGGCTCTCGTCGAGAGCCGGGTCGAGCTCGTTCGTGTTGTTGCGTGCCTGAAGGAGACCGCGCGTCATGTTGTCGTCTGATCGTACTTCCCCGCCAGTCTGGTGCTTTTCGGTATTCGCCGCCGCCGAGGTGAGCGTGATGCCGCGCGTGCTGGGCGAATTTTCCAAGCGCGATTTGCTGCCCGCGCGTTTCGAAGCCGTCGTGACCGGCGATGATCTCGCGGTCGATGTCCAGATCGCCGGTCTCGCCGCCGAGGTGGCCGCCCATATCGCCGAGGTGCTGCGCGGACTCGTCCATGTCGAGCGCGTGCTGATGGCCATCCGCACCCGTTCGCACGAGGCCCGCGCATGAGCGCCGACGCTCCCGCCGACTACAAGGACACGGTCTTCCTGCCGGAGACCGGGTTCCCGATGCGTGGCGAGCTGCCCAAGCGCGAGCCGCTGCTGCTCGAGCGCTGGCGGCAGATGGATCTCCGGCAGCGCCTGCGCGACGCCGCGCGCGGCCGGCCGCTCTTCGTGCTGCATGACGGCCCGCCCTATGCGAACGGCAATCTGCATATCGGCCACGCGCTCAACAAGATCCTCAAGGACGTGATCAATCGCGTCCATCAGATGAAGGGCGAGGACGCGAACTACGTGCCGGGCTGGGACTG
>JANNTF010001029.1:0-4191 GCA_031403455.1 Alphaproteobacteria bacterium
CTCAACGCCCTCAATGGACGCGCGCTGCCAATCTACGGCGACGGCATGAATGTCCGCGACTGGTTGCATGTCGAGGATCACTGCCACGCGATCGACCTGGTGGTGGGGCGCGGCAGGATCGGCGAGACGTACAATGTCGGCGGTGGAGCAGAGCTGCCCAACTTGACGGTCATCGACGAGATCTGTCGCAGCGTCGACGATGCCTTCGCGAGCGATCCGTCGCTTGCGCGCCGCTTCCCCGACGCGCCGGCAGCGCGCGGCGCCCCGACCTCCAGCCTCAAGCGCTTCGTGACGGACCGGCCCGGCCATGATCGCCGCTACGCGATCGATCCGCGCAAGATCGCGGCGGAGCTCGGCTACGTGCCGGCGCATCGCTTCTCGACCGGCCTTGCACAGACTCTGCGCTGGTACTTGGATCACGAGACATGGTGGCGCTCGATCCAGGACGGCAGCTACCGCAATTGGATCGAGAAGAACTACGCGTCGCGCGCTGACGCGGCGTCGGCTACCGAAGCGCCCCGAATACGCGCCAGCTGAGATCCGCTCTATCTCGCCCCTCTCTCCGATCACACCCAGCTTTAGCCCTGACTCGGCGCCCAAGCCCTGCCGGCGTCATCGGTTGCGCGCGCCTCGGCCCTATGGCATATCCGCCGCGCTTCACAAGCGATCGCCCCCACGGGCCATCCATATCCGGCGCCGCCGTAGCTCAGTGGTAGAGCACGTCCTTGGTAAGGACGGGGTCGAGTGTTCAATTCACTTCGGCGGCACCATCGCGCCCCTCTCCGGCCGCATGGTCACGATGGAACCCCACGGCGTCGCACCGGGTTGGGTTGAACGTTTACCGTTCTGGTACAAATCTCCGGTCGGAGCGGACGGCATCCACAGGTGAGCGGCGGCGTATCCATGCAGCGACGGGATTTTCTTTTCGGCACCAGCATGCTCCTGGCCGGCTTTGGCAACCAGGCGCTTGCCGCATTGCCGACAGACATGCCGCGCCGCCTGTCGCTGGTGCGCGCGGATAATGGCGAGCGCTTTTCCGGGCCGTTCCGCAACGAGGACGGGCCGGATGTCGGGGCGCTGGGCGAGTTGGCGTATTTCATGCGCGACCGGCATGTCGAGCGGACGATCGCGGTCGACCCGGAAATGCTGAACTTCCTGGCCGACGTGCTCGCCAGGGTCGGCGCGGCCGAGGCGACATTGCTCTCGGGATTTCGCTCGCCCGAGACCAATGCCAAGCTCGCCAAGACGCAGTTCGGCGTCGCCGAGCGCAGCCATCACGTCTTCGGCCGCGCCATCGATTTCTTCATCGCTCAGCGTCTCGCCGATGCCGCCGAGGCGGCACGCAAGATGGCGCGCGGCGGGGTGGGCTGGTATCCCGGCTCGCGTTTCATCCATCTCGATACCGGGCCGGCGCGGTTCTGGACGTTGCAAGGCAATGGCCTGCGCGGCTTGCTCGGTGCGCGCGCGGCGAAGCACAAGAACCTCGCGCTGCAGCAATGTCAGAAGGATCCGGCGCGGCGCCAGTTCTGCGGGCGACCACTGGCGCGCATCAGATCCCCGAAAGCCGGCTAGGCGCGACCAAGCCCGAGGATCCGCCCGATGCGCGCCGTGTCGGGCGCCGAGCGGAGATGATCGTCGAACGCGCGCTCGGTCACCCGGATGATGTGATCGGCGATGAAGCGCGCAGCGTCGCGCGCACCGTCCACGGGACGCTTGAAACAGCACTCCCACTCGAGCACCGCCCAACCGTCGTAGTCGAGGGCCGCGAGCCGGGAGAAGATTCCCGGGAAGTCGACCTGGCCGTCGCCGAGGCTGCGGTAGCGGCCAGGCCGATCAACCCAGGCCTGGAAGCCGCCATAGACGCCGGACGTGGCGCTGCGCACGAACTCCGCGTCCTTGACGTGAAAGGCGCCGATGCGCGCGTGGTAGCGCTCGATGAAGCCGAGATAATCCATGTGCTGCAGCAGCATGTGGCTCGGGTCGAACTGGATCTTGCAGCGCGGATGATCGCCGACGCAGGCGAGGAAGCGCTCGAAGGTGGCGCCGTCGTGCAGATCCTCGCCGGGATCCAACCCGAAACAGAGATCGACGTCGTGCGCGTCGGCGAGATCGAGCAGCGGCCGCCAGCGTCGCGCAAGCTCGTCGAACGCAGCCTCGACCAACCCGCTGGGATGCGGCGGCCAGGGATAGAAATACGGCCAGATCAGCGCGCCGGAGAAGGTCGCGAGCCGCGTCACGCCGAGCCTCGCGCAAGCGGCGATCGCGAGCCGCAGCTGCTGCTCCGCCCAGGCATGGCGCGCTGCGGGGCGGCCACGCAGCTCGGGCGGCGCGAATACGTCCACGACATCGTCGAAGCCGGGATTGACCGCGAGCAGCCGGCCCGCGCGGTGCGCCCCGATCTCGCTGATGGCCAGATCGTGGCGCGCGAGCAGATCGAGGAGCGCGCGCGCATAGCCGTCATCGCCCGCTGCGCGCGCGACGTCGAACACGCGGCGATCGTGGATCGGGATCATGAACGCCTTGAAGCCGAGCCCCGCGGCCCAAGGCGCCAAGGTATCGAGCGCGTCGAACGGCGGTGTGTCGCCGAGGAACTGGCTCAGCATCAGCCCCGGCCCCTTGATCGTGCGCATGCCTCGCCGCCTCAATCTCGCCGACACGTGAGCAAACGAGGTTCCGGGTCCCGAATTTGGAACCCGGAACCGGCTTTGCGCCTCAGCGCAGCGCGCGCTCGACGTCGCGTTGCGCCGCGC
Organism: Alphaproteobacteria bacterium; assembly: GCA_031403455.1. GTDB lineage: Bacteria > Pseudomonadota > Alphaproteobacteria > CACIAM-22H2 > CACIAM-22H2 > CAIOSQ01. The sequence goes on from JANNTF010001029.1 coordinate 2,751, forward strand.
GCAGCTCCTGCGCGGCATCACCGCCCAGGATCACCTTCTGCATGACAGGTGCGAGCACATCCATCGCGGCCGTCCATTTCGGATGCTTGAGCGGCAAGCTGTTCGAGACCGGCAGCACGTCGATCACCACGGCGATGAACGGATCCTTGCCCATGGCGCCGGCGCGCATGATGTCGAGGCGGCCGGTGGTCGGTTGCTTCGAGACCTCGAAGAAGTAATCGACGGTCTCCTGATTGCCGAGGATGAACTTCAGGAACTTCGCCGCGAGCGGCTTGTTCTTCGACTGCGCGGTGAGCACGAGGTCGTTCGAGTTGGCGATCTGGCGCACCTTGCCGTCGGGCCCCGCGGGCATCGGCGCGACCCAGACATCGCCGTCCTTCGCGACCTTGAGCTTGCCGCCGGAGAGGTTGTCGACGAGGCCGCGGACCCATGGCCCCTCGAGCACGAAGCCCGCGCGGCCTTGCGCGAAGAAGTTGCGTGTCTCGTTGATGCTGGCGCCCTCGGGCGTGCAGCCCGCCTTGGTCATGTCGCGATACCACTCCAGCGCCTTGACCATGCCGTCATTGGCGACCTGCACCTTGCCGTTCGCGTCGACGATGTCGCCGCCGAGCGCCCAGGCGATCGGCACCGCCCAATGGACGCTGTTGAAGTGACGCGCAGCGCGCAGCGCCACGCCGTAGATCTTGCCCTGACCCTTGTCGCCCAGCGCGCAGATCTTGCGCACCGCTTCGGCGAAGCTCGGCCAGTCGCGCGGCGGCTTGTCCGGATCGAGGCCGGCGTCGCGCAGAAGGTTGCGGTTGTAGGCGAGGAAGATCGGCCCGGGGACCCAAGGCAGCGCCCAGACCTTGCCGTCGATCGTGACGCCGTCGATCAGCGAATCCGGATACTGGGCAAGTTCGGCCCGGGAGTGATGATTGTCGATCGGCTCGAGCGCGTTCATCGCCTGCAGCTGCGGCACCCAGCCGGAGGAGACTTGAATGATGTCCGGCGCGTTGTTGCCGAGGATGGCGATGGTCGCCTGGTTGAGGGCTTCCTCGAAGGGCGTGGCCACATAGTCGATCTTCACGCCCGGGTTCTGGCGCTCGAACTCGGAAACGATCCTCGCCCACCCGGCCTTCTGGTAATCGAACAAGCCGACCCAGCCCATGAAGCGGATCGTCTGCTGCGCGCCCGCCGGCGTCGCGAGCATCGGCGCCAGCAGCAACGCGCAAATCAGTGCCAAGCCCAGACGTGGCTTCCTCGTCGTCATCGCTTTCTCCCCCTGGTTCAGTGTCAGCCCTTGACCGCCCCTGTCGTCACACCCTCGATGAAATTGCGCTGAAAGAAAAGGAACAAGAGCAGGATCGGCGCCGTCGCCACGACCGCGACCGCCATCATTTCCGCCCATTGGTATTGGAATTCCTGGAGGAACCGGAGGCTGATGCCGGCCGGTAGCGGGCGC
>JANNTF010001030.1:0-1402 GCA_031403455.1 Alphaproteobacteria bacterium
ACATGGTCGGTGTAGAGCTTGTAATAGCCGCGCTCGCTGTGCGGCGCGGGCGGCGTCCAGGCCGCCTTGCGCTTGGCGAGTTCGGCGTCGCTGACTTCGAGGTTGAGACGACGATTGGGCACGTCGAGCTCGATCATGTCGCCGTTCTGGACCAGCGCGATCGGCCCGCCAGCGGCGGCTACCGGCGACGTGTGCAGCACGGTCGTGCCGTAGGCCGTACCGGACATGCGCGCATCGGAGATGCGGATCATGTCCTTGACGCCCTTCTTCAGGATCTTCGCCGGCAGCGCGAAATTGCCGACCTCCGCGAAGCCGGGATACCCCTTCGGTCCGCAGCCCTTGAGCACCATGATGCAATTCTCGTCGACGTCGAGATTGGGATCGTCGATGCGGTGATCGTAATCCTAGATCGACTCGAAGACGACGGCGCGGCCGCGATGCTTCATCAGATGCGGACTCGCCGCCGACGGCTTGAGCACCGCGCCGCCCGGCGCCAGATTGCCGCGCACGACGGCGATCCCGCCTTGCGGCTTGAACGGCTTGTCGAACGGCGTGATGACGTCGGTGCTCCAGTTCTTGGCGTCCTTGTTGTTTTCCCAGATCGACTTGCCCGTGACGGTCAGCGCGTCCTTATGCAGCTTGTGCGCGATCTCCTTGATCACGACAGGCAGACCGCCGGCGTAATAGAACTCCTCCATCAGGAAGCGTCCCGACGGCATCAGGTCGACGAGGCAGGGCATGTCCTTGCCCAGGCGATCCCAATCATCGAGCGTGAGATCCACACCCACGCGGCCCGCCATCGCCAGCAGATGCACGACCGCATTGGTCGAACCGCCGATGGCGCCATTGACTCGGATGGCGTTCTCGAAAGCCTGCTTGGTGAGGATCTTCGACATGCGCAGATCCTCCTTCACCATCTCGACGATGCGACGGCCGGCCATGTGCGCCAGCGCATAGCGCCGCGCATCGACACCCGGGATCGCGGCATTGGTCGGCAGCGCGATGCCGAGCGCCTCGACCATCGAGGCCATCGTCGAGGCCGTGCCCATGGTCATGCAGTGGCCGGACGAGCGCGACATCGCGGCTTCGGATTGCGCGAGATCGTCCATCGTCATCTCGCCGGTCTTCAGGCGTTCCGTGAAAATCCATGTGTGGGTGCCCGAGCCGACCAGCTCACCGCGGAAGCGACCATTGAGCATCGGCCCACCCGACACCACGAGGGTCGGCACCGCCGCTTCGCGAACTTTGCTGTCGGCCACGAACGGGCGGGAGTGAGGGATCCACACGACTGCCGTTCGCGCGGCCGCATAGCCGGCGTAGAGCGTGCCGAATTTGGCGATCAAAGCCAGGGTGGTCTCCACCACGATGCACATCAGCAGCACATAGCAGGGGATCACCATCA
>JANNTF010001031.1:0-2048 GCA_031403455.1 Alphaproteobacteria bacterium
ATCCGTGGGACGCGCTTCGCAAACGACGAGGTGGAAGTGAACGCGTTGGCGTCGTGGCAGATGTCGAGGTGGCGCCGGATCACTGACTCACCACCCCGCGCGCTTCGCGCGCTGCCCCTCCTCGAGTCGAGGAGGGGCGACGAGTACCGGCTGGCGTGAGCCCGGAAGTTGTGTGCATCCCGCAGCTCCACTCGAGGAGGGGCAGCGCGTGCGAAGCGCGCGCGGGGTGGAGAGCGATCAGCGCGCGAAATGTTCAGGCCCGCCCCTCACGGCGCGCTCACGAGCGCCTTGCCGTCGCGTGCGACGACGCGGCCGCGTTTGAGGACGAGTTTGCGCGGCGGGCGGCTGACCACGGCGTCGGCCGGGGTTTCGGCGTCGACGAGGACGAGATCGGCCCAGTCGCCGGGCTTCAGGCCGTAGCCTTCGAGCGCCATCGCCTTGGCGCCGCCTGACGTGATGATGTCCACCGCCAGCTCGACCTCGTCGTCGCGGCGGAGATTGTTGCGCAGGCCCAGGATCATCGCGCGCTCGAGCATGTCGGCGTTGCCGTAAGGACCCCAGGTATCGCGGATGCCGTCGGAGCCGCAACAAACCGTGACGCCTGCTTCGTAAAGCTGCCGCACCGAGGGCACCGGGCGATAGGGCGCGCCGTGCGTCATGATCGCGATGTCAGCCGCGTGCAGCTGTGCGACGAGCTGCGCGACATAGGCGGCGTCCGGCATGCCGAGGCAGAAGGCGTGGCTGATCACCACCTTGCCCGCCATGCCGAGCGCCTTCGTGCGCTCGATGATCAGCTCCATCGAGAAGGCGCCGAGTTCACCCGGCTCATGGAGATGAATGTCGACCGGCTTGCCGGTCGCTTGCGCGAGATCGAACACCGCATCGACATGGGCGCGCGGATCGCGATCGATCGCGCACGGATCGAGGCCACCGACGACGTCGGCGCCCAGGCGCATCGCCGCCGTCATCAGCTCCATCGTGCCGGATCGCACGAGCAGGCCGCTCTGCGGAAAGGCGACGATCTGCAAATCGCAGATGTCCTTGTAGCGCTCGCGCGTGGCGAGCACGCCCTCGATGCCGGCGAGCCCGACCTCCGTATCGACATAGACATGGCTGCGGATATGCGTCGAACCCTTGGCGACGGATTGCACGAGCTGGCGCGCCGATTGCCGCGCCGGCTCGATGCCGAGCCGGCCTCGCTGCACGCGCTCGTTGTCGATCTTGTCGACCAATCGCGGCCCGACATCGTTGCGGTACCAGGGCATCCCGAGCAACGTCTTGTCGAGATGCGTATGCGCCTCGACGAGGCCGGGCAGGAGCAGCGCGTTGCCGGCATCGATCGTCTCGGCGTCCGGCGCCATCGCGTTCGCATCGATGGCGGCGATCTTCCCGCCGCGGACGAGCACCCGTGCCGCGCGCCCATCCGCATGCCGTAGATTGTTCAGCAAGAGATCCACCGCGTTCTCCATCGTGTTCAACGCAGCCTGCCACATTCCTGTCGATACGCGGCGATGCGTTCACATCTGCGTGGGAATACCGGCAGCCGCCGGTAGGCGATTGCGCGCGTCCGCCGCCCGGGGCATGGTTCGTGAAACTGAAGGGGGAATCATGAAGGCAAGAATTCTAGCAACGATCGTCGGCACGGTGCTCTGGGCGACAGGCGCCAGTGCGGTTCCGATCGTCTACGAGACCGATCTCACCGGTGGCGCCGAGAATCCCGCCAATGGCTCGACCGCGACCGGCCATGCGATCGTGACTCTCGACGTCGTTGCCCACACGCTGCGCGTCGAAGTCATCTTCGCTGGACTCAGCGCGCCGACCAGCGACGCGCATATCCATTGCTGTGTCGCGCCGCCCGGAAATGTCGGTGTGGCGATTCCAGGCGCCGGCGCTTTCCCCGGCTTCCCGCTCGGCGTCACCGCCGGCAACTACGACAATGTCTTCGACCTCACGCAATCGACCAGCTTCCGACCGGCCTTCATCGCGAATTTCGGCGGCGGCACCGCGGCTGGAGCCGAGGCCGCGTTGGCCGCCGGCCTGGCCGCCGG
>JANNTF010001032.1:0-6714 GCA_031403455.1 Alphaproteobacteria bacterium
CTTGATCGCCTGCAGGATCGTGATCATGTCGCGCGGCCCGAAGCCGAGCGCGTTGAGGCTGTTGACGAGTTCCTGCAGCGTCACGCTGTTCGGCAGGATGGCCAACCGACGATCGTTCTGCTCGTCCACTTCGACCTGCGTGCGCGGGACCACGATCGTCGCGCCGCCGGGCGCGATGGCGCCGCCCGTGATCTGCCCGGGGATGACGGGAGCGCCAGTCGTCGACGGCGCGAACGGGTTGGGCTGGGAGACCTGCGGCGTCTCCGTGATCCGGATCGTCAGATTGCCGTGCGCGATCGCGACGGTGGAGATGCGCACCGCGTCGCCCATCACGATGGTGCCCGTCTTCTCATCGATGACGACACGCGCGATCTGATCGGGCTCGACCGGCAGCTGTTCGATGTCGGTCAACAGATTCGTCACATCGCCCTTGCGCGTGTCGGGGACGAGCAGCAGGACCGTGCCGGGATCCAGGGACCGTGCGCTCGGTGCGCGCAGAAACGCGTTGATCGCCTGGGCGATGCGCCGGGAGGTCGTGAGATCGGGATTGCGCAGCGCGATCTTGACGGTGTCGAGGGAGGCGAGCTGAAAATTGCTCTCGCGCTCGACGATTCCGCCGCTAGCGATCTTGCCCGAAGTGGGAATGTTGCGTGTCACGCCGGCGCCCTGGCCCTGGGCCGTGAAGCCGCCGATCGCGATGGCGCCCTGCGCGACCACGTGGACCTCGCCATCGGCGCCGGTCAGCGGCGTCACGAGCAAGGTGCCGCCCTGGAGCGACGTGGCATCGCCGAACGTACCGACGGAGATGTCGATGCGGCTGCCCTGACGGGCGAAGGCCGGCAGCGTGGCCGTCACCATCACCGCGGCGACGTTGCGGGTTCGCAGGCTGCCCGCGATGTCGCGCGTGTTGACGCCCAGCCGTTCGAGCATCGCGATGATGCTCTGCTGCGTGAACGGCGAGTTGTTGAGCGTATCGCCTGTCGCATTGAGACCGATGACGAGGCCGTATCCGACGAGCTGGTTCTGTCGGATCGCCTGGAAATCCGCGATGTCCTTGATGCGCGAGCGCGCCGCTGCGGGCATCGTGGCGAGCAGCGATGCCGCCAGTGCGATCGAGCCAATCGTCAGGAATCGGGAACTGAAGGCGGCGATCGACATGCGGACCTGCATTCTGCGGAGGCGTCAGGGAGTGGATTGCGAGCGGCGTGCCAAGTTCGGTCGCCACGCAACGCATTGATTTCTCCCGATCTGCGCGCTGATTTGGTGGATGCGCAGGCGCGACCCGGCAACGTCTCGCTAGGGACGCGGTAAGAAGTGCCGGCATGACTTGCGCGCTTAACGCCCCGTTAAGCGTAACTGCCGCACTCTGACCGTCTCGCTCCCTCGATCCGGTCCGATGCCAGTATGAAAGTCGACAAGAGTTCCAGCCTTCGCGGTGCCGGGCCGGTGCGGCGAAGCGAACGTGCGGGCGCCCGCACGGGGGAATTCGCGCGTCAGCTCGACGACAGCGGCAGTGCATCCTCGTCGAACGCCGTTGGCGGCATGACCGCGGCAAGCGGCATCGCCGGCATCCTCAGCATCCAGGAGGTCGGCGATGCCACGACCTCGCGTGGACGCGCGATGGCGCACGCGGAGACCCTGCTCGATCGTCTCGACGAACTTCGCCATGGGCTGTTGATGGGCACGCTGAAGCGCGACCAACTCAAGGAGCTGTCGCGGCTCGTGGCGATTCGGCGTGAGCAGGTGGACAACCCTGGGCTGGTGGAACTGCTCGACGAGATCGATCTCAGAGCCCAGGTCGAACTGGCGAAATATGACGCCAGATCAGTAAGTTGAGAATTTATCGCGAATAATCGTGGCCGCATTTCGCGGCTTGCTGCGACAGCGGGCGATTCATATACTCCGCGCCCCTTGGACTTGGCGTCTGGCTCGGAAACGATGTCGAAACTATCGCTGCCTGCGGACTACCGGCCGTCGGAAAACGAGCCGTTCATGAACCCGGTTATGCGCGAGTATTTCCGGCAGAAGCTGCTGCGCTGGCGCGCCGAATTGCTGCGCGACTCGTCGGAGACGCTGATCCATCTCCAGAACGAGACAGTGCCCGAAGCCGACGTGACCGATCGCGCCGCGACGGAGACGGATCGCTTCACCGAATTGCGCACCCGAGATCGTGAACGCAAATTGATCGGGAAGATCGATTCCGCGTTGCGTCGCATCGAGGATGGAAGTTACGGCCAGTGCGAGGATAGCGGGGAACCGATCGGGGTGCGTCGCCTCGAGGCCCGGCCGATCGCGACGTTGAGCCTCGAGGCGCAGGAGCGCCACGAGCGCATCGAGCGCACGCAGCGCGACGACTGAACCCGAGGCGCGACGCGGCGCCTGCTCAGAACGGGAAGATGACGTCGAAGATCTCCTGGCCCCAGCGCGGGCGCTGAACGTCCGTCACCTGGCCCTTGCCGCCATATTCGATGCGTGCTTCGGCGAGCCGGTCATGCGGAATTTCGTTTGTCGATCGGATGTCCTGCGGCCGCACGACCCCGGCAACCTGCAGGATGCGGTTCTCGCTGTTGACGCGAACCTCCTGCTTGCCCTGGACCACCAGATTGCCGTTGGGCAGCGTCTGCGTGACGACGGCGGCGACCCGCAGCGTGATCGTCTCCTTCCGCTCGATCGATCCGGTGCCACGGCTGGATGTGCTGGATGACATCTCGACGAGATTGTCGGCGGACGCCGAGGCGTTCTTGCCGGGAAGCGCCTTGAAGATCTTGCCGACATCGTAACCGAGGAACGATGGCAGGCCCGCCGCCTCGCTGTTCGCGCGCGATCGGGAGGACGTGTTCTCGAGCGTCGCGGTGTCGGCGATGTTGATCGTCACGGTCACGATGTCGCCGATCGCGCTGGCGCGCTGGTCCTTGAAGAAGGCGCGGGCGCCATGACGCCAGAGGGAATTGGGCTGACTCTCCATCTCCACCGGCGACGGCATGGGCATCGAGACCGGCGGGCGCGCTTGCGCCGGATTGCCGATCGCACTCTGCGGCGGCGGACTGCCGATATGGCTCAGGCGGTCCAAGGTGTTCGAGCATCCGCCGAGCGCGGCGATCAGCACGAGAGGGAGGACGGTGTGATGCTTCATGCGCGGATTCCTGACGATCTCAATTGGTGAAGGCGATGCGGCTGCCGGTATTCAGGGTCACCGTGTCGGCGCCCGTGACCTCGGCCTCGATTGTCTTCTTGGTCTGAACGTTCATGACGCGGATCGTCTCGCCGCGCGCACCGTCGTCGACGGCCCGACCCTGTGCGGTCAAGGTCATGGCGCCAGAACGCAGGACGATCGTCACGAGTCCGTTGCGCGTCACGAGCAGCGGCGCCCGGACATCGCCTTCGCGCAATGCCACGCCGCTACGCAGCACGCGTCGCGCGCTTTGACCGATCAGGCGATTGGCGTCGACGAGGGAGTCGGCGACGAGAACCTCCTCGCGGATGTCGACGATGGCGACGTCGTCGCGACGAATGATCTCGCCGATCTGGACCGGGCGACGCAGCACCGGGATCTGGCGCGTCGCGATTGCGCGACCGCTCAGCGGCAGACGCTGCGCGGATGGATGGCCGGCGCCGGCCAGCGCGAGCGCGGAAAAGCGGCCGGAGCTGCGATCGAAGGCCAGGGACTGGATGTCGATCGTCGGCGGCGTCAGGAGCGATACGGCCAGATCGCCGACGCGGCCCGTGAATTCGATATGCACGCTCTCGCTGGCGCCTTCACGCACCAGAGCCTCGCGCAGGGCGGAGGTGAGCTCGGCACGCGAGATGGATCGACCGATGCGCTCGACGACGATGCGGTCGAACCGGCTCGTCGGGCGCCAATCGACCCCATGTGCGCGTGCCGCTTCGACGAGCCAATTGGCATCGAGTACGAAGCGCCGCCCGGGCTGTGGCGCACGCATGACGATGGCGTCGCCCGATGGGCCGACATCGTCGAACAGATCGGCGACCCGCACGAACTCGGCATCGAGCGTGGCCGCCGGCTTGAGCATCGCGGCTTGGGCCGGCGATACGATGAGACCGGCGAGGAGGAGCAGGATTGCGTGCATGGTCATGATCCTCAGCGGAGTTGGTTCAGGGCGCCCATCATCTCGTCCGACGCCTGGATGACCTTGGAGTTCATCTCGTAGGCGCGCTGCGCGGTGATGAGGTTGGTCACTTCCTGGACCGTGTTGACGTTCGAAGTTTCCAGGAAGCCTTGCAGGATCGTGCCGAAACCCTGCCGGCCCGCCGTGCCGGTGACGGGATCGCCCGATGCGGGCGTATTCTTGAACAGATTGTCGCCAAGGCTCTCGAGACCCGCATCGTTCGCGAAGCCCGCCAGTTCGAATTGCCCAACGCGCTGGACCTGCGTCTGCGCAGGCTGATTGACGAGGATCTCGCCGGAGGTGTTCACGGTCACGCCGGTCGCATCGCGAGGAATGGTCCCGCCACCCTTCACGGCATAGCCGTCGGCGGTGACGATCTTGCCATCGGCGCTCAGCTGGAACGATCCGGCGCGGCTATACGCGGTCTCACCCGATGGCAGTTCCACCTGGAACCAGCCCTTGCCCTGCATCGCGACATCGAGCGTGTTGCCAGTGGTCGTCAAGCTGCCTTGCTCGGTGATGCGGTACACCGCCGCCGCCTTGACGCCGAGGCCGATCTGGATTCCCGCGGGAACGACGGTATTGGCGTCGGAAGACGCGGTGCCGGCGCGACGTTGGTTCTGATAGAGCAGATCCTGGAACTCGGCACGCTGCCGTTTGAACGCGGTCGTGTTCATGTTCGCGATGTTGTTCGAGATCGTTTCGACGTTCAGCTGTTGGGCCAGCATGCCCGTCGACGCGATACTGAGAGAGCGCATGACGTGTTCCTTCGTTGAAGATCGACGCGGTCAGGCGACGCGGGACAGCTTGTCGATGGCCTTGCGCGCGCGCTCGTGTTCCTGCTCGAGGATGCGGCCCACGGCCTGATAGCGGCGCATGATGTCGATCATGTGCGTGACTTCGATGACGCTTTGGACGTTTGAGCTTTCGATCATGCCCTGGGCGACCTGGGTGCGCTGATCGACCGGCTGCGGATCGGCATCGGTCTCGAGCAGATTGTCGCCGGTCTTGCGCATGGCCTGTTCATCCTCGAACTTGACGATGCGCAGCCGGCCGATCGGGCCGGTGATGCCGGCGATGGCGCCGCGGCGATCGATCTCGATCTTGCTCTCTCCGGCAGGAACCGTGATCGGGGCGCCGCCATCGCCGAGCACGATTGCACCGTTGCCCATCGTGAGGCGGCCCTGGGAGTCCGGCCGAAAACTGCCGTGGCGCGTATAGCGAACGCCATCATCGGTCTGCACGGCGAAATAGCCAGGACCCGAGATGGCGACATCGAGGGGGTTTCGTGTCGACTCCATGGGACCGGGGCGCGTGTCACGGAGCATGCCGTTCTCGCCGACGAAAGCCACTCGGCGGCCTGGCCCCTCGATCTGCGGCGATCCCGCTCGGCTCGACAGCAACGTGCGGAAGGCGAGCTTGTCGCCCTGGTAGCCGGGCGTCGAGCTGTTGGCCATGTTGTTCGCCATGACGTCCATCTGCCGATGCAATCCGGACATCAGCGACATCGCGACGTAGGACGGGTTCTCCATCGGTGTTCCAATTCTCCTTGGCGCGGGTTCTCCCGCGGACAGACCTGGCGACGTCGGTGGCGGCGCGACGTCGGTCCCTCCGTAGCGAACGGCGTGCCAAGTCCGATACCCCGCAAATCGCGGCTTTGCGCGACGTCCAGCATGGATGGCGGCGGCCGACGGCAGGATCTGCCGAGCTCATTCTGCCGCGTATCGGGTCTTCAACCGCTTGTTAACCGTCGCCGCCCTAGAACAAGGGCCGATGTTCGTGCGGACGGCGAGAGGGCTTCATGGCAGCTAAGGAAAAAGAGGAGAAACCCGGTGCTGCCGATGGGGCTGGCGCCGAGGGCGAGCAGCCGAAGAAGAAGAAACTCGCCGGCAAGACGCTGATCCTGTTCATCGTCGCACCGTTGCTGTTGCTCGGCGGCGGCGGCGCGGGTGCATATTTCATGTTCTTTTCCGGCAAGCCCGCCGGTGGCGCGCGCGATGAAGCGAAGGAGGAGAAGAAGGCCCCGAAGCTGATGGTCTTCTACAATCTTCCGGAACTGCTCGTGAATCTGAGCGGGCAGGGGCGCCGTTCGAGCTTCCTCAAGATCAGCCTCAGTCTCGAACTCGAGGACCCCAACGACATTCCGAAGATCGAGGCGGTGCTGCCGCGCATCGTCGACGCGTTCCAGACCTATCTGCGCGAGCTGCGACCCGAGGATCTGCGTGGATCAGCCGGTCTCTATCGCTTGCGCGAGGAACTTCTCGCGCGTGTCAACACGTCCGCGCAACCGGCGAAGGTCAACGATGTGCTGTTCAAGGAAATGCTGATCCAATGATCGGGCAGTGAGCGCCACGTCATGGCCAACGACGGCAAGGAGATGACGCAAGACGAGCGCGTGGCCGCGGAGTGGGAAGCTGCCGCTGCCGCCGGTGGGGCGACCGACGCCAATGGCACGAAGGCACTGAGTCAGGACGAGATCGACTCCCTGCTTGGGTTCGAAGGCGACAAGAGCGGCGACGGCACGAGCGGCATTCAGGCCATCATCAACTCGGCGCTCGTCTCCTATGAGCGCCTGCCGATGCTCGAG
>JANNTF010001033.1:0-6607 GCA_031403455.1 Alphaproteobacteria bacterium
CACGCGGTTGCCGAAATGCTTCTGCAGCGAGGCGTCGATCGCCTGGCCATAGGTCAACATGCCCGGGATGTCGCGGCGATAGCGCGTCGGGAATCCACCGCCCAGATTGAGCATCGTGAGCGGCACGCCGGCCTGCTCGCATTCCCGGAAGATCCAGGCGGCCTGCGAGATCGCGGCGTCCCACGCCTCGGGATCCTTCATCTGCGAGCCGACATGAAAGGAGACGCCGTGCGGGGTGACACCGCGCTTGGCCGCCTCGATCAGCAGATCGCGCGCCATCTCGACTTCGCAGCCGAATTTGCGGCTCAGGGGCCAGTCGGCCCCGACGCCCGAGGTGAGAATGCGGCAGAACACGCGTGCGCCCGGCGCCGCCTGCGCCAGCTTGTCCAGCTCACCAGCACTGTCGAACGCGAACAGCGTCACGCCGCGCGCATGCGCGGCGGCGATGTCGGCTTTCTTCTTGATCGTGTTGCCGTAGCTGATGCGATCGGCCGAGGCGCCGGAAGCGAGCACCATGTCGATCTCGTTCACGCTCGCGGTATCGAAGAACGAGCCGAGGCCGTTGAGGAGCTTCAGGATCTCCGGCGCCGGGTTCGCCTTGATCGCGTAGTAGATCCCGGCCTGCGGCACGGCCGCGCGCAGCTTCCTGTAATTGTCCCCCACCACGTCGAGGTCCAGGACCAGGCACGGCGTGGCCGGGCGCTGCTCGGCAAGAAAGCGTTGGATCTTCTTGTTCACTCTCGAATTCCTCCCGGCTTTCAGAACGCTTCAGGCGACACGAAAATTCTCGAACTGCCAGGGGCAGCTACGGTCGAGCTGCTCCGGGAAAAGAACGCCGCGATTCGCGAGCGGAGTCCAGTCGCTGTAGACGCCGACGACATCGCCCAGATAGGGGCGCGCGAGCTCCAGAATCCGCTGATGATCCATCTGGTCGGCCTCGACGATGCCGGCACGCGGCGACTCCAGCGCCCAGATCATGCCGGCGAGCACCGAGGCGGTGACCTGCAGGCTGGTCGCATTGTTGTGGGGCGCCAGGCGCCGCGCCTCGTCGATCGAGAGGCGCGATCCGAACCAGTAGGCGCCCTTCTTGTGACCCATCAGCAGAACGCCGAGTTCGTCGGCGCCGGCGACGATTTCGCGCATCAGCAGCCGCTTATTGGCCTGGACCGTCCAGTTCTTGCCGGCGAATTCATGCAGGCTGAGCACCGCGTCGTCGCAGGGGTGATAGGCGTAGTGGACGGTCGGCCGATAGGTCACGGCGCCGGAAACGACGAGCGTGAAGTAATCCGCGATCGAGATCGCCTCGCTATGCGTGATCAGGAAGCCATGGAACGGCCCTTCGATCGGGGTCCACGTGCGCACGCGCGTCGCCGCGCCGGGACGCATCAGATAGATCGCGGCATCGCAGCCGAAGGCGTGACGCTGCGCATCCTCGGGGAAGCGCTTCTCGTGACTGCCCCAGCCAAGTTCCGCCGGTTGCATCCCCTCGCCGACGAACCCGTCCACCGACCAGGTATTGACGAACTCGCCGCGCAGCTTGGGATGGGCCGCTGCCTGTGTATCGCGTTCGGCGATGTGGATCACCTTCACGTCCAGTTCCTGCGCCAGCGTCGCCCAGGCGACGCGATTGGCCGGCATCGCCACGGTCACGCCGGTGTCGCGTGCGATATGAAGCAGCGCTTCCTTCACGAAGTGTGAAACCAAACCCGGATTGGCGCCGTGCGTGAGCACGGCGGTGGGGCCGCCGGCGAAACGCGGCTTCAGAGCCAGGGCCGAGTCGCGCAGCGCATAGTTGGAGCGCTGCGACGGCGTGAGGGTCGGGTCGGTGTAGCCGCCCGCCCAAGGTTCCGTGCACGTGTCCATGTAGAACGCGCCGTGTCCCTGCGCCGCGACGATCAGCGCCGCGGACGAGACGTCCACCGACAGGTTAAGGAGGAAGTCGCCCGCGCCCAGCAGCGGCGCCAGAATCGTGCGGTAATTCGCGACCGTCAGCGCCGTCTGAATGAACGTCACGCCATACGCGCGCGCGATCTCCTGGCCGCGCGGGTCGGCTGTGACGATCGTGATGCGCTCCTTGGGCATGTCGATATGGCGGAGAATCAGCGGCAAAACTCCCTGGCCGATACTGCCGAACCCGACCATGACGAGACGACCCGGGAATGTGACGCGCTTCACTTAACGATCCCCTTTCGCGCGTCGTCTCAGCTGGCGTCGTAGCCGGGCGTTGCGAGCATCGCGCCATCGCCGACATCGACGAGCTGGGCGCGATCGAAGCCGTTGAACGCCGTGCGCAGCGCCGCGCCATAGGCGCCGAGCTGGCCGATCTCCAGCCAATCGCCTTCGCGCACGCAGGCCGGCACGGGAAACGGTCCGCGCATGTAATCAACGCTGTCGCAAGTGGGGCCGAAGAGATCGGCGTCGATCGTCGCGCCGACCGGCACGCGGCCATCCCCGGGGATCAGGCGCACGGGAAAGCGGAACCCCGGGACGCCAGCGTCGGAGAGGCTGCCATAGACCCCGTCGTTCACGAACAGGGTCTGACCCCGGACATGCTGGACCTGGACGACGACCGATGTGCCGGCCGCGACGAGCGCGCGGCCCGGCTCGGCCCAGAGGCGCGGCAGGCGCGGCAATTCGAGCGCGGCGGCGCCCTGACGGATCGCCGTCATGAACGCGTCCAGCGGCGGGGGCGTGCGGTCGGGATAGCTGACGGGGAAGCCGCCGCCGACATCGATGACGTCGATCTCGACGCCGGCATCGCGGATCACCGCACCCGCGAGCTCGAACGCACGAGTCCAGGCGCCCGGATCCTCGCATTGCGAGCCGACATGGAAACAGATCCCGAGCGTGCGTGCCCGGCCGCGGGCGGCGCGGAGCAACGTCGCCGCCGCCGCCGCCGCCGTCGCGCCGAACTTGCCGGTGAGTTCGTAGGCGGCGCCGCTCTTGGGCAGCGCCAAGCGCACGAACAGGCCCAGCTCGTCGGAGCCGCCGGTCTCGGCGAGGAGCTTCTCGAGTTCCGCGCCGGAATCGAGGACGAAGTCGCGCACGGCGTAGCGGCCGAACGCTTCGCGGATCGCGGAGCGCGCCTTGACGGGATGCATGTAGTGGATCGCCGCGCCCGGGAACATCTGCCGCACCAGGGCGATCTCGGCGGGCGAGGCGCAGTCGAAATGGCGCACGCCGCCGGCCCACAGGGCGCGCAGCACGCGTGGCTCGGGGTTGCACTTCACGGCATAGAGCACGTCGCCGGGGAAGGCGGCGACGAAGCGGCGCGCCGTGGCGGCGAGCACCGCCGGACGCAGGCAGTGGACCGGGTCTTCCGGACGCTCGGCGCGCACCATTTCGTCCACGCGCGGCAGGGATTGCGGCGCGGGTTCGACACGGCGGCGAACGGGGGAGACGGCGGAGCGAAGGCGAGAATTGGTCATCGACGGCGGCCTCTCAGATCAGGAGGCGGCTCGGGCGCGCATGCGACGCACGCGGATCTCGCGATCCGCTGTCGTCGGCGTGCCCGAGTCGGAACGAGCGAGCCATGCGCGCCGCAAGGCCGCATGGCATTGGCATCCAGGCAGATGCCATCTGCTCGTCTATCCTTCGCTGCGTCGGGTGTGCGTCGCCTCTCGACGTGCCGCAACCATAGCCACCTCCCATAAGGGGCCGGTCCACTCGCATGACCGGCTCTGCCGAACAGGACGCTCTACGTCGTTGCTTGAACTCCTCTCACTGCGAGAGAGCCGAGGGCACGTGCGATTTGCGTCTGATGCGCAGAAATAATCCAACTGCAGGTGAGCGCAAGGAGAAATCGAGACTACGCCAAAAATTTCTCGCGGCCGCGCGCCTCAGCGCGATGAATCGGCATCGAGCAGCGCGAGATACTCCCAAGCGAACGTCGCTGCGGCGAGCGCGGTGATCTCCGCGACGTCGTAGGCCGGCGCGACTTCGACGACATCGGCGCCGATCCAGCGCAGCGCGCCGAGTCGCCGGATGATCGACTGCGCTTGCCAGGTCGCGAGGCCGCCGATCTCCGGCGTGCCGGTGCCGGGCGCGAAGGCGGGATCGAGCGCGTCGATGTCGAAACTGAGATAGACCGGCGCGTCGCCGATGCAGGCCAGGACCGCTGCGACGGCAGCATCGACGCCATCGGCGTGAATGCGTTCCGCGCTCAGCACAGTCACGCCCTTGCCGAGCGTCCAGTCCCAGACATCGCGCGCGACCGGGCTGCGGATGCCGAGTTGAATCATCCGCCGCGGGTCGACCAGCCCTTCGTTGATGGCGTGAAAGAAGACGGAGCCATGGCCGAAGGGGTGGCCGAAGCTGTCGGGCCACGTGTCGACATGCGCATCGAAATGGACCAGCGCGAGCGTGCCGTGCCGGCGGGCGGCGGCACGCAGCAGCGGCAGCGTGATGGCGTGGTCGCCACCCAGGGCGAGCAGATGCGTGTGAGCCGCCGCCTGGCGCTCGATCAGACCGAGGCTGCCGGAGAGGTCGCCGAGCGCGATTTAGAAATCGCCGCAATCCGCGGCGATCGCCGCGGGGTCCCGCCTGGAGTGCGGGTGCGCGCCGTCGACCAGCATGCGGCTCGCCTGACGGATCGCCGATGGACCGCCGCGCGCGCCGGCACGATTGGTGGTGCCGAGATCGAGCGGGATCCCCGCGACCGACACCCGCGCACCGGTACGCGGCCCGAGTCCGAGGAAAGTGGCGCCCAGCGCAAAGGTCGGGGTGCCGCTCACGCGTCGCTGCCGACGTAGCCAAGGGCGCGATCGCGCGTCGCTGCGGCGGCCCTACGCGCACTCGGCGCGCCGTAGCCGCCGCCGCCGGATGTCTCGAGCCGGATCCGGTCGCCGCGTTGCAGCGGCAGGTTGCTCACCTTCGAGTGCAGCGCCGTGCGTGCGCCGTCACGGATGAGATAGAGATGCCCCGCGGCGCCGGGCTGGCCGCCGTCGAGGCCGTAAGGCTGGAAGCGGAAGCGGTCCATCTGCGCGGTGAAGGTCGCGCGCTCGGCGTCGACGCGCCATTCCCGGGAGAGGCCGAGCCCGCCGCGCTGGGCGCCCAACCCGCCCGAGCCGGAGATGAGTCCGTAGCCCATGAAGGAGAGCGGCATGCCCGCCTCGATCATCTCCAGCGGAATGTTGGCGTTGTTGTGCATGCCGAAGCTGAACGCGCTCGCGCCATCCTCGTCGGGCAGCGCGCCGCAGCCGCCGATCTCGATCTCGACCAGCACCCGGCGCTCGCCCTCCGCCGTCTCGGTCTGGAAGCTGCAGACATAGCTGCAGCCGTAATAGGCGGCGGGCATGCGGTTCGGCACGGCCTGCGCGAAGGCGCCGAACAGCACGTTCACCAGGCGATGGCCGGGCGCGATGCGATGCGCCACCGGTGCAGGATGACGCGCGTTGACGATGAGTCCCTCGGGCGCAATGATTTCGATCGGCCGATAGCAACCGGCATTGGGCGGAATCGGCCGGTCGGCACAGGCCATCGCCGCGTAGAACACAGCGGAACTGGTCGAGCCGAGCGTTGCATTGATCGGGCCCGAGACCTGCGCGCTCGAACCGGAGAGATCGACGATCATCCGCTCGCCGGCGATCGTCACCTTGGCATGGAGCCGCACGGGCTTGTCCGGGCTGATCCCGTCGTCGTCGAGGAAATCCTCGAACGCGTAGCTGCCGTCCGGCATCCGACCAATGACGTCGCGCATCGCCGCCTCCGATGCGTCGAGCAAGGCGTGACACGCCGTGGCGAGCGTGGCTGGTCCGTATTTCGCGGCGAGCTTCTTGACGTTGGCGACGCCCACCTCGAGCGAGGCGATCTGAGATTGCAGGTCGCCGAGGACGATTGCCTTCTGACGCACATTCTGGCCGATCAACGCCCAGACCTCGTCGATGCGAACGCCCGCCTTGAACAGCCGGATGGGCGGGATGCGCAGGCCCTCCTGATAGATCTCCGTGGCCGTCGCGCCGTAGCTGCCGGGCGACATGCCGCCGACATCGAGGTGATGGCAGAGCGTGCCGACGATCGCGACGCGCGCGCCGTCGTGGAACACCGGCCGGAACGCGAGGATGTCCGGCAGATGCTGGCCGCCGCAATACGGATCATTGGTGATCACGACATCGCCGTCCTGCCATTGGTCGAGGGGCAGGAAATGCTCGACGATCTCGCGCAGGCAGAACCCCATCGAATTGAGATGCTGCGGAATGCGCACGGATTGCGCGACATTGAAGCCGTCGCAATCGTAGATCGCCGTCGAATAGTCCAGCATCTCGCGCACGATGGTCGAGCGGCTGGTGCGCCAGACCGTGACGTCCATCTCGGCCGCCGCGGCCGTGAGCGCATTGCGCAGCACCTCGAGCTCGATCGGGTCGAGGGGCGACAGCGTCGGTCGGGTCATGGGTGCCTGCAGCTGGAGATGAAGCTCGATCTAAGCTTGGATGCTTCTACCCCGGCCGCATTTGGGTTGAAACCCGGCCCCATCGGAGCCGGGCTTCCATCGCGGTCGCGCCTTGGATCAGCGCTTCGCGTTCTCTTTGAGCTGCTCAACCTGCAGCATCAGATCGACGATCATGACCTTGAGGCGGCGATATTCGTCTGCGGTCGAGTGGCCGGCGCT
>JANNTF010001034.1:0-2192 GCA_031403455.1 Alphaproteobacteria bacterium
AAGGGTGCCGCGCGCACCGTCTCGGCGCTGATGAAGATGATCGCCAAACTCATCAAGACATTTGCCCCTGAACAGTGCGCAAACTACTTTCAACATGCAGGGTACACGTAGTGATCCACATCAGTCGGAAACTGCTCTAGCGTGTGGCCGAGGACATTGCCGGCCCGGCGCCCCAGCGACGACACCCGTCGCTCACGCCGCCGCGTCGCCCGTCTCGGGTGTCGGCGCCTGCGACGTGCCCCACCCACGATCAGGATCCGGCCACGGAATCGAGTCGACCAGCAGCCGCGTGTAGGGATCAGTCGGGCGGCGCAGTACCGCGTCCGGATCGCCCTGCTCCACCACGCGGCCCCTCTGCAGCACCAATACCTCGTCGCTCACCCGATAGGCGGTGGCGAGGTCGTGGGTGATGTAGAGCACCGTCACACCATAGCGGTCGCGCATCGTACCCAGCGCATCCAGGATGGCGAAGCGCAGCGAGGCATCGACCATGCTGACCGGCTCGTCCGCCACCAACAGCTTCGGGCGTAGCATCAGCGCGCGCGCCACCATCAGCCGCTGCCGCTGCCCGCCGGAAAGCTGGTGTGCGAAGCGGCCGAGCACCTGATCCGGCGCCAGACCCACCTGTACGCAGGCCTCCTCCATCCGCCGGCGTATCTCGCGCGTGTCGGTCGCGATGCCAAGCATCCGGAGTGGCAGTGCCAGCGCGCGGTCAACGCGGTAAAATGGGTTGAACGCGCTGTAAGGGTCTTGGAACACCGCCTGCACGTCGCGGTGAAATTTCCGGCGTGCCTCGCCGCGCAGCGCCGACACGTCGTCGTCGCCATACATCACTCGGCCGCTGCTCGGTTCGGTGAAGCCCAGCACGAGATTGCCGAGCGTTGTCTTGCCGCTGCCACTTTCGCCGACGATCGATACGATGCGCGGCGCAGCTTCCAGCGCAAGCGTGATCGGGTGCAGCGCGGTGACGCGACCGCCGCCGAACAGGCTTTGCGGGTAGGATTTCATAGCGGCTTCGAGGCGCAGGATGGGCGAGCTCGTGGCGACGGCGGCAGGCCGCGCCGGCTGCGCGCGCCGCTCGCCCCAGACCGGCACGCTCGCCACCAGCGCGCGCGTGTAGGGATGCGCCTGACCGCGCAGCACGTCGCGCACCGCGCCGGTTTCAACCGCCTCGCCGTCCTTCATCACGACCAGTCGGTCAACGCTTTGCGCCATGAGCCCCAAGTCGTGGCCGATCAGGATCATCGCGCTTCCCAGGCGCCGCTGGATGTCCTGGAAGGTCTGCATCACCTGACGCTGGGTGATGACGTCGAGCGCGCTGGTCGGCTCATCGGCCAGCAGCAGCCGCGGCGAGAGCGAAATCGCGATGGCGATGCAGACGCGCTGCTTCATGCCGCCGCTCAGCTCATGCGGATAACGCTCGGCCACCTGCGGTTCGAGGCCGACCTGGTGCAGCAGGTCGGCGATACGCGCATCGCGCCGCGCGCCTTCCAGCCGCTCGCCATGGTCGGTCAACCCGTCGGCGATCGAGCGCCGCACCGTCTGCACCGGGTTCAGCGAGTTCATGGCTCCCTGCGGCACATAGGCGATCTGCGCCAGCCGCAGCCGCGCATGCTCGCGCCGTCCCAGCCCGACCAGTTCGAGGTCGCCAAGCTTCATGCTGCCGCCAACGATTCGCCCAGGCGAGCGCAGCATGCCCATCAGGGCGAGCGCCACGGTGGTCTTGCCGGAACCCGATTCGCCCACGAAACCGATGCGCGCGCGCGCCTCTACCGCGAAGGACAACCCGCGCACCGCATGTACCGGCCCGGCAGGAAGGCAGTAGTCCACAGAAAGCCGATCCACGCGAAGCAATGACGGCGCGCTCACCGTTCTCCCCGCAGCCGCGGATTGGCGAATTCGTCGAGGCCTATGGAGAGCATGTAGAGACCGACGAACAGGATAACCAAGACCACGATCGGTGCCAGGATCCACCACCACAAGGCACGCAGAAAGGCGCCTTCCAGCATCATCCAGTAGATCGTCATGCCGAGCGTCGGCTCCTGCCGGGAGCCGAGGCCGAGCGCTTCGAGGCCGACGGAGGACAGCATCGCCCCCGAAACGGCACCCACGAGGCAGGCACCGAGATAGGGCAGCAGGTTGGGAATCATTTCGGACACGATGATCCGCAAATCGCCGGCGCCGGAGATGCG
>JANNTF010001035.1:0-2667 GCA_031403455.1 Alphaproteobacteria bacterium
GGCGGCGCGGCGTTCCTCGCGCAAGGCACGCTCTATCCCGATGTGATCGAGTCGGTGTCGTTCACGGGTGGGCCGAGCGTGACGATCAAGTCGCATCACAACGTCGGCGGGTTGCCGGCGCGGATGCGTATGAAGCTCGTCGAGCCGCTGCGTGAATTGTTCAAGGACGAGGTGCGCGTGCTCGGACGCGAGCTCGGCTTGCCCGATACCCTGGTCGGTCGACATCCGTTTCCCGGTCCTGGGCTGGCGATCCGCATCCCCGGCGACATCACGGCGGAGAAGCTCGCGATCCTGCGCAAGGCCGACGCGGTCTATCTCGATGCGATCCGCAAGGCGGGACTCTACGACGCGATCTGGCAGGCCTTCGCGGTGCTGCTCCCGGTACGGACCGTGGGCGTGATGGGCGACGCGCGCTCCTACGAATATGTTTGCGCTCTGCGCGCGGTCACGTCGACGGACGGCATGACGGCCGAGTCCTATCCGTTCGAGCACGGCTTTCTCGCCGCCGTCGCCACGCGGATCGTCAACGAAGTGCGCGGCGTCAACCGCGTCGTCTACGACGTGACCTCGAAGCCGCCTGGGACGATCGAGTGGGAGTGAGCGTCGCGGCAAACTCCGAGCCGGTTCAAGAAGTGGCTGCGGCCCAATGCTCAATCCGGCATTGCCAATAGGGCGCTTCCTTCCCGTCAATTTCCCAGGCGACTTCACCTGCAAACGGAAGCCACGTATTGCCGTGACGGCGATAGTCGAAGAAGCGCCCTCGCCAGGGTGTGGGCAAAAACGGCGCGGTGGCAGAGCGCGGTCGATCAGGCGCAAAGCCGCCTGCAATCCGCCCGTCGCTGTCGAGGCTGAGCAGGACTTCCGACGCGGTCTCAGCAGCGCCCGCGCTGACCGACAGCGTATCGGGACCGTCCTCACGCCAGCGAAGTGCTGGATTGAAAAGAATGGCGTCCGGCGCCCACACGATTTCGGCGAGGTAGCGCATCAACTCGCCGCGCACGAGCGCGGATGTGTGCTTGGCGCGGGCGATCGGAATGAAGCCGAGCGCCATGATATCGAACCGGCCCTTGCCACCCACCAACGCATCACGCCCGGACATCAAACCAAAAGGACCAGCCTTAGCCCGCCAGTCGAATTCGCAAGCGCGCGTCGAGATCGTTTGTGTTGCCGTGAACGCCATCCATGCTTCAGCGCCGAGATTCCGCTTCATCCGTCCCGTCTGTGAAAGCTTGACGCTGATTCGGTTGTCCTCCGGTTTCACGCCGAGACGCATGGCCAGGTCGTAAACGGCGGCGGGCAGGCACGCCCGGTTTTGGTTGTCGGCTTCAGACATCTCGATTCCCTGAGTGGGTTGATGATGTGCCGCGCCTGTTGCGCGTCGTCTGAACGTGGCGGCCAGACCGAGAGTCAGGACCGGAAACGTCGCGATCGAAAGCAATCCGCACGAGCGAAACCAATCGAAGGAATGCACTCGTTGCGAGGATCGACCCGACAATTGCGAGACCTGCTGTCAGGTCCAGCATGGCGAAGAAGATCGCTTCAAAACTGAATGCCCGGCCGCTGCCGAGTTGCAGAACCCACGGCAGCGACAGCAAAAGCGTGATCGGGAATAGACGAGTCGCCAACCCCAAGGCGATCCTCCAGGCAGACGCGGTTCTCGCCCATCGCCTCCAGCGAAGCAGCGCGGCGACGTCGATGAGCGCGGCAACCATGAGGACCAGCGTCACCGCGCCGGCCGATCGGCCTATCGTCACGAGCGATGTGCCGGATGCCTGAGGCGCATCACCGTTGGCGACGGCCAGCACAGCGGCTCGTATCCTGGGAAATGTGGTGACAGCAGGTAGTGTGCCGCCAACGCCATAGAGAAGCACGATGCCAAGCTTGCGTTCCCGCTTGATGACGATATCCGAGAAGACGGTTGAAAAGACGCCGTCATGCCAAATGGTCGTTTCCCCATTCGCTGCCTGCCGAAACCAGCCCATTGCGTAGCTTCCAGCGGCAGGTGGGGTTTGCATCAAGGCGAGCAGGTCGGGTCGCAGGATGTCCGGCTGCCCCGTCATTTGCCACTGAACCCAGCGGCCCATGTCGGCGGCGGTCGAGACGACACCGCCGTGGCCACCGATAAACCCACCCGGCTCGTGCCAGCGCCATGCCCGCCCATAGGCCGAGACATGTCCGGTTGCGGGAGTTGGCGTCCGTGCTTGCGCCTCAGCGAACGTCTCGACCGCGCTGGTGCTGGTCATGTGAAGTGGCCCGAAGAGTTTTTGTTTGAGAACGAATTCAAAGGGCTTGTCGGCGACAACCTCCACGATTCGCGCGACAAGCGAATAATTGGCATTGAAGTAGTGGAATGCGGTCCCGGGCATATCTTCCGGAACAGCGGCTTGCAGGCTGGCAACGCGCTCCGCCAGCGTCTTGGGTTGCTTCATGCGCATGTCCGGATAGCCCGGATCGGATAGCCCGCTTGTCTGATTGAGCAAATGGCGGACAGTGATCGTAGCGCCGCTATCAGGCGCCTGAACCCGAAACTCGGGCCGGTAGCGCTGGACCGGAGCATCGAGATCGATGCGCCTCTCGGCGACACGCATGAGGACAACGGCAGCCGTCATGGCTTTTGACAACGAAGCGATCAGGATCGGGGTGTCTGCAGAAAAGGCCTCACCGTCC
>JANNTF010001036.1:0-4511 GCA_031403455.1 Alphaproteobacteria bacterium
GCGCAACTGCGCGGCGTTCGGTATGCGGCTCCACTGCGCGAGTCGAGCCGTCAGACCTTATGCCGAAGTTTCCAAGCACATGCAGCGGATCCTCGGCAAGCAAGGTCTCGCCTTCAAACTCGCGACCAAAGTCGTCGGCGCGGAGCCGGTCGATCTTGGCGTCGCGTTGACGCTCGAGCCCGCGGCCGGGGGCAACAAGGAGCAGGCGCTCGCCGAAATCGTGCTCGTCGCCGTCGGTCGCCGCCCCTATGCCGACGCGCTCGGTCTCAAGGAAGCCGGCGTCGCGCTGGACGCCAAGGGCCGCATCGCGACGGATTCCCACTTCAAGACCAACGTGCCGGGCATCTATGCGATCGGTGACGTCATCGCCGGGCCGATGCTTGCGCACAAGGCCGAGGATGAAGGGATGGCGGTCGCGGAGATCCTCACCGGTCAGAAGCCGCATGTGAACTACGACGCGATTCCTGGCGTGGTCTACACGTGGCCGGAGGTCGCGACGGTGGGCAAGACCGAGGAGCAGCTCAAGCAGGACACGATCGCCTACAAGATCGGCAAATTTCCATTCACCGCCAATGCGCGCGCGCGGGCGATGAACATGACCGAGGGCTTCGTCAAGATTCTCGCGGACAAGACGACCGATCGCGTGCTCGGCGTGCACATCATCGGCGCCAATGCCGGCGATCTGATCGCCGAGCTCGCCTTGGGCATGGAGTTCGGCGCCTCGGCCGAGGACATCGCCCGCACCTGCCACGCGCATCCGACGTTGAACGAAGCGGTGAAGGAAGCGGCGCTGGCGGTGGACGGACGTCCGATCCACATCTGAGTCGTCGCGTCGACGAGGCTTTGCGCCGCTGGCGCCAGCCTCTACGCTGCGACTTGGGATGGGGAATCGCGAGAGTCTTTCACTGGCGCAGGCGCGGCGCGTGGCGCTGGCCGCGCAAGGCTTTGCGCAGCCGCGGCCCGACACGCCGAGCGCGCGCGATGTCCGCCGCGTGGCCGCGCGGCTCGGCCTCTTGCAGATCGATTCCGTCAACGTGCTCGTGCGCGCGCATTACATGCCGCTGTTCTCGCGGCTGGGCGGCTACGGTACCGAACTGCTCGATGGCCAGGCCTATGCCGGCCGGCGCCGGCGCTTCTTCGAGTACTGGGGACACGAGGCGTCGCTGCTGCCGTGTCAGCTCTATCCGCTGATGCGCTGGCGCATGGAAGACGCGGCGCGCGGCGAGCGCATCTACAAGGGCATCCATGATTTCGCGGTCCGGCGCCGCAAACTGATCGAGCGCGTGCGGCGCGAGGTCGAGTCGCGTGGCGCGATCGCGGCGTCGGAGATCGAAGGCGTGGCCAGCGGACCGGGCGGCTGGTGGGGCTGGGGCGAGGCCAAGCTGGCGCTGGAGTGGCTGTTCTGGTGCGGCGAGGTCACGACCTCGACCCGACGCGGCGCGGGGTTCGAGCGCGTCTACGATCTCACCTCGCGCGCGCTGCCGCATGATGTGCTCGCCGCACCGGTGCCCGATCGAGCGGAGGC
Organism: Alphaproteobacteria bacterium; assembly: GCA_031403455.1. Classification (GTDB taxonomy): domain Bacteria; phylum Pseudomonadota; class Alphaproteobacteria; order CACIAM-22H2; family CACIAM-22H2; genus CAIOSQ01. Next base: position 1,526 of record JANNTF010001036.1, read on the forward strand.
GCAGAGGCGCCTGGTGATGCTGGCCGCCACGGCGAGCGGCATCGCCAGCGTCGGCGATCTCGGCGATTATTTTCGGCTGCCCGTCGCCGATGTGAAGCTGCGCGTGGCCGAACTCGTCGAAGCGGGCGCATTGCTGCCGGTCCGGGTCGAGGGCTGGCGTATGCCGGGCTATCTCGATGCGCAAGCGCGCGTGCCGCGACGGATCGAGGCGCGCGCCTTGCTCGCGCCGTTCGATCCGTTGGTCTGGGAGCGCGATCGCGCGGAACGGCTGTTCGGCTTCCGCTATCGCATCGAGATCTACACCCCCGCGCATAAGCGCGTGCATGGCTACTACGTGCTGCCGTTCCTGATGGGCGAGCATCTCGTCGCGCGCATCGATCTCAAAGCCGATCGATTCGAGAAGGCGCTGCGCGTGCAAGGCGTGCATGCGCAACCCGGGTGCTGCACCGCCGAGGTCGCAGCGGCTTTGGCGACGGAGCTACGCGCGATGGCGAATTGGCTGGGGCTCGACCGCGTCGCCATCACGCCGCGCGGCGACCTCGCGACGCAGCTGGCGACAGCATGCGATGGCTGAACGCTAGGGGCCGACGCAGGGCTGTCCGTAGCCGATCTGTGGATCGTCGAGCCGGTCGATCGGGTGGATGAAGAGCGAGTCCCGCTCCATGAGGATCAGATTGTAGGCTGGGCTCCCGGCGATCCAGCGCGCGCCGGCATCGCCGAAATCGACCGCCATGTGATGGTTGGGGCTGCGCGCCGATGTCATGCCGATGCCGTTGCAGATGCTGCCGGTGAAGGGCAGATGCAGATGGCCGACGAAGATGTGGCGCACGCCGCCGGGATGCGCCATCACGAGATCGAGGAACGGTCCCGGATCTGGCATGCAGATCGGTTCGAAATGCGGCACGCCGATCGGTACGGGCGGATGGTGCAGGAACAAAGTGACCGGTTCGTCGGGCGACTCCGCGAGCCGCGCCGCCAGCCAGCCGAGCCGGCGATCGCATAACACGCCGCCGATCGTGTCCTCCTCGAGCGAGTCGAGGAAGACGAGCCGGCCGATGTCCTGAGGGCCTTCGATCAGCGACTGCACGAAGCCGTGCTCGTCGGTGGGCATGTTTGGAAATATCGCGCGGAACGCTCCGCGTCGATCGTGGTTACCGAGCAGCAGTCGTACCGGCATCTGCAATGGCCCCAGCAGATCGCGCAGCGTCTCGTAGGCTTCTCGTTGGCCAGCGTCGGCAAGATCGCCGGTGATCACCAGGAGATCGGCGTCGCGATGCCGTCGATCGACGTCCGCGATGACGGCCGCGTGCCGCGCTGTGGGGTCGAGACCGTAGATGCGCTCACCCGGTGGGCGGAGATGTGTGTCGGTGATGTGGATGATCTTCACGGCTTCGCCTCCAGAGTCGAACGGGCGAAGAGCTGTTGCTCCGCGCCCGTCCAGTTCGTCACTGCACCTTCATCAGCTCGCGCGTCGTCTTCACGATTTCTGCGAAGCCGATCTCGGGCGTCTTGTCGCCACGCATGATCTGCGTGATGAGATCGCGCTGCGCACGCCAGATGCGCACGGAATTGCCGCCCGGATAGGCACCCCATGGCCCCGCCCGCTCGACCTGCAGAATCGGCGTGCGCGCGTTCGGGTTTTTGTCGTACCACGGGCCTAGGAACTCGGGGCCCGCAGCGCGGATATTGGTCGGCAGGTAGCCCGTCATCTGCACGATCACGGTCTGCGCTTCCGGGCCCGTCACGTATTTGACGAAGCTCCACGCCGCCTTCCGTTTGGCGGCATCCGTGGTGAGGATCATCGTCGCGTTGCCACCGGTCGGAATCCGCCCGTTCGCCTGATCGCTGATTGGGAAAGTCGTCGTGCGCAGATCGAATCGCTCGCCGACCAAACCGGTGACCTGCGCGAGATTCGCCGGCGAGGCGAAGTAGATGCCGATCTTGCCCGCGCCGAATTGCTGGCGGCTCTGCTCCCAATCGATGAGCTGCATGCCACCCTCAACGACGAAGCGGCGGAACATCTTCATGGCGTCGAGGCCGCGATCGCCCTCGAAAGCGATATCGGTGCCCTCGGCGTTGAGGAGCCGGCCGCCGGCCTGGGTGATCATCGCCTCGAACAGCCAGCCATCGGGCCAGCCATGGACGTCATAGGCCATGCCATTGACGCCATCAGCCGGGTTGTTGAGTTTTTTCGCGAGCGCGACGATGCCCTCGAAATCCTTGGGGAAGGAGGCCGGATCGACCCCGGCCTTCTTCACGAGATCGGCGTTGAAATAGACGATCGGGTTCGACGCATTGACCGCCATCCCGTAGAGCTTGCCGTCGACCGTGCCCAGCGAGAGCAAGCGGTCGGCATAGTTGGCCTTGCGGAATTCGGGTCCTTCGGCGGCGAGGAGATCATCGACCGCAGTGACCTGGTCGCGTTTGACGAGCGTGCGGACCAGTTCTGGCAGCAGATGGAAGCCAGAATAGTAGACATCCGGCATCTGACGCGTCAGCGCCGAGCGCAGCACGATCTGATGGCCATCGTCGTAGCTCGGGGCCGGCGTGCGGAATTGGATCTTGATGTCCGGATGCGCTTTCATGAACGCCGCGGCCACCGGCTCGTGGAATCGCGCGAAGCTCGGGAATGCGTAGAGCACGTCGAGCGTGACTTGCTGCGCCTGCACAGGAAGTCCGCCGAAACTCAATGCGACGGCAGCCAGCGTAGCTGTGGTGAACCATTTCATTTCGTCTCTCCTCCGTTGATCGATGCGTGTGGAAGTTCTCGGCCGATCGAGGGCTCACTTGAACCCCGCCATCGAAACACCCTGGATGAATCGACGGCGTGCGAGCAGGAAGCAGAAGACCATGGGCGCCGTGATCACCGTGGCGCCGGCCATCAGCGCGCCGTAAATCGTGCCGGTCTCTGAGCCCTGGAAGAACAGCATTCCCAGCGGTGGCGGCGCGAAGCGCAGCTCCGAGACGACGATCATCGGCCAATAGA
>JANNTF010001037.1:0-4301 GCA_031403455.1 Alphaproteobacteria bacterium
GCCGCTCACCGATCGATGTCAGCGTGCGCGTCGAAATGCCTAAGCTGCATGCCGGACTCAGGACGGCGTGACTCATCCCTCATTCGTGATGCCGACTTCACCGAGTCGTCCCTCCTCGAGTCGAGGAGGGACGACGAGCACAAGCAGAGATCTCGCGCAGGAGATGGATGTGGCAGCATGCCGTAGCTCCTTCGAGGTAGGACGACGAGGTGGGGTTTGTCCGCGCAACCGGCGCCGTCACGCCGTTCGCAACCCCGCGTTCAGCTTCGGCATCTCGACGCGCACGCTGACATCGATCGGCGAACGGCACGCCTGGTTGACGCGCACGTCGCCGATCGCGCTCACCAGCATGAAGGCGTCGGGCGGCGAGAGCTGCAACCGCTCGCCGAGCAGCGCCATCATTTCGCGCACCGCGATCTCCGAGGCCTCCTCGTAGGTCTTTGCCGATGCGGCCTGGATCAGGAGTTCGGGCGTCTCCATCCACGGCCAGTCGCGCGCCGCGCCCTTGATGACCTGGATACGCAGATGGACGCGCGCGCCGATCTCGACGCCGGTGCCGCTGACCTCGCCGTCGCCCATCGCGGCATGCACGTCACCGACATAGAACGATGCGCCAGGCACGCGCACCGGCAGATGCACGCGCGTGCCGATCGCGATGCGGTTGTTGTCCATGTTGCCGCCATGGCGCCCGCAATAGGCGGTCCCGATCGCCGCGCCCGCCGGCGCCGTCGCCATCACCCCGATCATCGGGCGCACGGGGAAGCGCAGATGATCGAACTCGATCACGCCGTCGCGGACTCTCAGGATCTTCGCCACGGGCTGGTTGACCAGGTTGCGCACGAGTCCGAAATCCGGTTTCGCGAGCAGGAAGCCGTATTCGTCGAGTTCGATGCCGAGCACGTCGATGGCCAGCGCATCGCCGGGCTCGGCGCCCGCGACGCGAATCGGCCCGGTCGCCGGGTTGGTCTTCGGAAACGGATCGTTGAAATCCGGCGCACTCAGCATGACGTCCTCGGCGCGCTTGAGGCGTCCGGTGCGCGCGTCATGCGTCTCGACCATCACCTCGGCAGGGCCGGTGATCTCGAGCAGCGGTGGGTCGGCCGCGTCGATCTTGTACGAGACGCGGTCACGCCCGAGCTGATGAAGTTTCAATCCAGCCATGATTCCTCCGCGGACGCAGGCGGCGTCGCAATGCGACCCTGGCCCTATGACTCAGTCCTCGTCATCGGGTTCGCTGATGTGCTCGAGCATGTCGGCGATCACGCAGCGTATGTGATCATCGGCCGCCGAGTAGAACACCTGCTTGCCCCTGCGCTCGGCCTTCACGATGCGCGCCGCCTTGAGCAGGCGAAGATGGTGGCTCACCAGCGAGCCGCTGAGCTCGAGCTGATCGGCGAGTTCGCCCACCGCCACCGGGAAATCCAGACAGGCGATGACGATGCGCAAGCGTGAGCTGTCGCCGAGCAGGCGAAACAGGTCGGCGAGCTGGGCGGAGTGTTCGCTCGCCGCAGCGAGCGACGAAATGGCGGTTCGACGCATGGCACCAATTTCTGGAGAGGTGTTGGGGATTTAGACCGGTGCTTTCTGACCGGTCAATGACCAGGCGCCGCAATCGCTGCGCCGACCGATCGAAGACGAGCGTTGACACTCGCACAAATGAATAGCTATTCATGTATTGGTGAGAAGGAGAACGTGAATGGCCAGTGCCGGCGGAACTGCCGAGGAAGCGTCGAGCGAACTCCGCTTCAAGGTCGAGGGCATGGACTGCCCGAGTTGCATCAGAAAGATCGAGAACGCCCTGGGTCGTGTCGACGGCTTGAGCGACGTGAGCGTCAACTTCGCGACCGAGATTCTGAGACTCCGTGTCGCGGCCGGCGGCCCGCACTCCGAGGCAATTCGGAATCGCGTCCAAGCGCTGGGCTTCGTGGCCGTGCCGGTCGCCGGCGACGCAGCTCCCGCTTGCGGCGCCCACAAGCATGATCACGATCACGACCACCCGCATCCATCGGCGCCGGCTGGCTCGACGGCTTCATTCGTCGCGAGCGCCGTCGATCACGGTCACGCGTCGGTCTTGAGCGATCGGCTGTGGCGGCAGACGGCCAAGGGACGGCTGGTGCTCTCGACCGGCGCACTCCTGGCCGCGGCATTCGCCGTGTCGTGGGTCGTGCCGGTGATCGGCGATTGGGGATATCTCGCGGCGACTCTGATCGGCGTCCTGCCGGTCGCGCAGCGCGCCTATGCGCTCGCGCGCGCGGGTTCGCCGTTCAGCATCGAGATGCTGATGAGCATCGCGGCGCTCGGCGCCATCGTGATCGGCGCGACCCAGGAGGCCGCTCTCGTGGTCTTCCTGTTTGCTGTCGGTGAACTTCTCGAGGGGGTTGCCGCCGGCCGCGCACGCGCGAGCATCAAGGCGCTGGCGGGCCTGGTGCCGCGCACCGCGTTGATCGAGGTCAATGGCGTGGCCAAGGAGGTCCCGGCCGAGACACTCGCGATCGGCGACGTCGTGCTGGTTCGTCCGGGCGAGCGGGTTCCAGCCGACGGCGCCGTCATCGACGGCGAGTCCGCCGTCGACGAATCGCCGATCACCGGCGAATCCATGCCACGCGCGAAGAGTGTCGGCGACCAGGTGTTCGCGGGCAGCATCAACTCGGCGGCGGCATTGCGCGTGAAGGTCGCGAAATCCGCCTCCGACAACACGATCGCGCGCATCGTACGGCTGGTCGAGGCGGCCGATGCCGCAAGGGCGCCGACGGCACGATTCATCGACCGCTTCTCGGAGATCTACACGCCGGCGATCGTCGCGATCGCGCTCGCCGTGGCCATCGGCCCGCCGCTCCTTCTCGGCGCAGCCTGGTACGATTGGATCTACCGTGCACTCACCTTGCTGCTGATCGCCTGCCCCTGCGCATTGGTCATCTCGACGCCGGCGGCGATCACGTCGGGCCTTTCGGCGGGCGCACGGCGCGGCCTGTTGATGAAAGGCGGGATCGTGCTCGAGGCGATGAGCAAAATTCGCATCATCGCCTTCGACAAGACCGGCACGCTCACCGAGGGCAAGCCCAGGGTTACGGACGTGATCGGTGTGCGGCGCGCGGAGCATGACGTGCTGGCCCTTGCGGCAGCCGTCGAAGCCGGCTCCAGCCATCCGCTCGCTGGCGCGATCATCCGCCACGCGGCCACGCTCGGCATCGCGCCGCCGGGCGCCACCGCGCAGCGCGCGATCGCCGGCAAGGCCGTCAGCGCGACGGTCGATGGACGTCAGATCGTCGTCGGCTCGCCGCGCTATCTCACCGAGAATTGCGGCCTCGCACCCGACCTCTCCGCTACGATCGAAAGGCTCGAAGCCGATGGCAAGACCGTCATCGGCGTGCGCGACGGCGCCGACATGATCGGAATCGTCGCATTGCGCGACGAGCCGAGGCCCGATGCGAAGGCCGGCCTCGCGGCCCTGCGTGATCTGGGCATCGACTGCGTCATGCTCACCGGCGACAACGCGCGCACGGCGCGCGCGATCGCCGCCCAGCTCGCGATCGAGCCGCGTGCCGACCTCCTCCCGGAGGACAAGGTCGCGGCCGTACGTGAACTCGCCGCGCGCGGGCCGGTCGCCAAAATTGGCGACGGCATCAACGATGCGCCGGCACTTGCAGCCGCCAGCGTGGGCATCGCCATGGGCAGCGGCACCGACGTCGCGCTGGAAACCGCCGGCGCGGCGATGCTCAATAACCGTGTGTCCGATGTCGCGGTGCTGGTGCGGCTGGCGCGCGCGACGATGGCGAACATCCGGCAAAACGTCGCCGTGGCGCTCGGCCTCAAAGCGATCTTCCTCGTCACGACCGTGTTCGGCATCACGAGTCTGTGGATCGCGGTGCTCGCGGACACCGGCGCCACGGTGCTCGTCACGCTCAACGCGATGCGGTTGCTGCGGTTCAAGTGAGCCGGCCACGATCGCCGGCGATCAGTGTCCCGTGCCGCCGGCCCGCTTCACTTCGCTGCGAACGAGCTCTTGGAGCTGCTGCACGCCGAATGAGGGAAGCGGCTTGCCGTTGACGAAGAAAGTCGGCGTTCCCCTGAAATTGGCCGCACGAAAATCCGCGATGTCCTGCCGGAGAACTTCATCGATCTCGGGCTTCGACATGTCGCGCTGCGCCCGCTCGAGATCCAAGCCCGCCGCCTTGGCCGCTTCCCAGGCCCGGTTCAGATTCGGCGCGCCGTGTCCGATCCTGCATGGAGGGGCGTGTACCGGATGACGAGACGGACATGCCGGGGAAATCCCCCGAGGATCTGCTTCACCACGGGATAGA
>JANNTF010001038.1:0-2895 GCA_031403455.1 Alphaproteobacteria bacterium
GTCGCGGTCAGTCTCAGCCTCGGCGGCATCGGCTTCGATCGCACGACTGTGGAAGTGTGGGTCGATCCCGATATCGCCGGCGCGATCCACACTGTCGAGGTCGATGCCGACGACATCGGTCTGACGATGCAGAGCCGCAACCGGCCTTCCGCCAATCCGCGCACCAGCCGGATCGTGAGCCCCAGCATCATCGCGGCGATCCGCTCGCTCGTCGCGCCCGTGCAAGTCGGGAGTTAAGCCGCCGTCCTTCCTTCGGCTGACCACGAACGCCTCCTCGCTGGCAGCCTGGGATTGCACTTAGATTTTGTGTGCAACCAAGGGAGGGAAGAATGATTCAGCACATTGCGACGACACGCGTGAGACACGCCGCGGATGGCGGTCTCACACCGGGGGCACAGGCGCCCGGACCAACGCAGAACGGCATCGCCCAAGGTCAATGCGCCCACGATATCGCGATGGGGATCGTCGGATCGGCGCTGAACAATGCACCGGGTATCGTTGGTGCGATGGCCGGTGCGCTCGCCAACGGTTCGTTCACCGGGGCGGTCGGCGCTTTGACCGCCGGCGCGCTCACGGCGGCCACGGCCGGCGTGTCCGCCTTCAACACGAGCGAAGCCTGCATCAACCTCGACAATGCCGGGCAGGCGAATGCGCTGGGACTGGGCGCCATCGGGGCGCCATGAGCGTGGATACACCGCGACCGATGGTCGCGGTGGCGGCGAACCGGCGCGATGGAGGCGCGCCGGTTCGTTCCACCGCCTTCCGGCGCATCGGCGCCACTCTGCTGAGCTGCGTCGGCATGACGCTCGGCCTGCTGGGCGCCGCGCGGGCCACCGAGAGTCTGGACAAGCTTACCGACAGCTTCGTCAAGATCGTCGATCGCAGCGAGTTCGGCGACAAGCTCCCGGGCGTGACGAAATGGCGGCGGCCGATCAAGCTCGCGCTCGTCGGCCAACCCTATCCCGATCAGACCGCGGCCATCGCGGCGCATGTCGCTCGCCTCAGTCGATCGTCGGGCATTGCGATGGAGATCGTCCCGCCCGTGTCGCGGCCGATTGCCGCGACCGAGTCGGGTCCGCCGCTGCCGATCGATCTCAGCAACCCGATCGCGGTGCTGCAGCTGATCTATCACCTGCCGACCCATGGCTGGTCGGGGTACGTGATCTCGGGGCGCGACGACCAGGTCTTTGTCTGGCGCGCCGATCTCTTCGTCCTGTTCGGCGACCAGCGCACCGTCCAGCGGCTCGGTCAGGTGCTGCGGGTGGAGCCCGCGTTTCAGGCCGCGATCGATTCCGGATCTACGCCGTGCTTCGCGCATTTCCATATCGAACACAGCTCGCACGAAATCAAATACGGCTTCGTGGTGCTGCGCACGGACATTCCGGATTGGGCACGGCGACGCTGCGTGCACGAGGAGCTGACGCAAGTGATGGGCCTGCGCAACGACATCAAAGGCTCCGAGATCACCTTGTTCGACGATCTGCCGATGAAGCGGCGGACGGACCTCACGAAATACGACTGGATGTTCCTCGACGTGCTCTACGACGCGCGCCTCGCCCCCGGATTGCTGGGGCGCGATCTGCGGCGCAAGGCCCGCGAACTCATCGCCGAGCGGTTGCCGGCGCTCGGCGACTGAGGCGCCCCCGTCCCAATCCTTCCCCGCAAGGAGGGAAAGTTGGGATGGGGGGGAGTGCCGCCGACGAATGCTGAGCCACGCGCATTGACATGCCTGCCATGCCGGCTTTGGATGTGCATCTAATCCAAGCGACAGGGGGAATTTCAATGGCAAGCAAGCTCACGGCAATTGCGGCCGCGTTCGGACTGACGGCGGGACTCGCCTTCGGGGCCTCCGCGCAGACGATCGAGTTCGTCGCCGGACAGCTCGGCGGCGGCTGGTACACGATGGCGACGGGCATGGCGAAAATGCTGCAGGACAAGAACGCCGGCTTGCAGGTGCGCGTGGTGCCCGGCGGCGGCACGGCGAACCCGACCAAGATCCAGCAGGGGCAGAGCCAGATCGGCATGGGCCTCGACATCTTCGCCAAGGCGGCGCGCGACGGCACGGAGATCTACGCCGGCAACCCGCATTCCAAGCTGATGATGCTCGGTCAGTCGTTCTCGGACAATTATCTGCACGTGATGCGCGCCGAGGGGGCGGCGCTCTCCTTCGAGGACATCTTCAAGACCAAGAACATCAAGATCGGCGTCACCAAGGCGGGTTCGTCGGACGAGATGAGCTATCGCTTCGTGATGGAGCATTACGGCACGTCCTACGACAAGATGCGCGCCAACGGCGTGCGCATCGTCCAGGGCGATTACAACGAGCTCGCAAGCGCCTGGAAGGACAAGCATGTCGACTACATGTTCATCGTGCTCGGCATTCCCGGCGCCGCCGTGATCGACATGGGGCAGGGCCGCAAGGGCGAGTTGCTTGCCTGGCCCGACTCGCTCGCCGCCGCGATGTCGAACAAATACGGCTACTCCCGCGGTGCCTTCCCGGCGACGACCTATCCGGCGTTCCAGAACGGGACCGTGTCGACGATCATCATGGCGACGACGTTGATGGTCTCCTCCGATGTCAGCGACGACGTCGCGTACAAGATCACCAAGACGCTGTGCGAGGCCGAGGCCGATCTGCCGAAGATCCACGCCTCGATGTCCGACTACAAATGCGCCGCCGCGATCAAGACCAAGCCGGTGCCGGTCCATCCCGGCGCGCTGCGGTTCTACAAGGAGCGCGGGATCTCCAGCTGAGCACGCCCATCATCATCCCGGATGCGACGTCCAGCGTCCGGGATGGTGAGGCTCTCCCATGCGTGAACTGACAGGCACGACACGGCTTGCGATCACGATCTGGGCCGCGGTCACGACGCTCTTCCACCTCTACAGTGCGGT
>JANNTF010001039.1:0-2366 GCA_031403455.1 Alphaproteobacteria bacterium
GGCGCGGGTTGATGGTGTGCAGGATCGCACGACGCACATCGGCATCCTGCACCGCCGGCGAAGCATGATTGAAGAACAGCGCCGTCGCCCACCAATCCACATTGCCGTAGGGCGGGTTGCGATCGGTCAGCGTGGTGATGAACGGGTACTGCGACAGCAGCCGTCGCATGATCGGCACCGGCGCCTCGACGATCCAATCCACCTCCTGCGCGGCGAGTTGCTGCGCCGCCTGCTGCGGTTCGCCGCGCGGGATGGTGATGATGCGCTTGGGCGCCGGCAGGTCGGTGTAGAAGGCGCCCTGCTGCGCGCCCCAAACGCCGGGCTTGGCACCCCACCAATCATCGCGCCGATCGAGCACCATGCGCTCCGGCAGCGCCGCCACGACGCGGTAGGGGCCTGTGCCGATCGGCAAGTTCGTGGCCGCGTCGTAGTTCGTGAAGGATGCCGGGTCCTCGACTTTCTCCCAGATATGCTTCGGGATCGGGAAGACGCCGGTGGTGAACTTTACCGTCAGCAGCCGCAGCACGAAGCGCGGATCGGTTGCCCGCAGGTCGAAGCGTACCGTCAGATCGTCGAGCTTCACCGCTTCTTTCAGCGCCGCGGCAACATCGGCTGCCAACACCATGTCGTTCTTGCCGGCGCCGTTGCGCCTCAGCATCTCGAAGGTGAACACCACATCGTCGGCGGTGAAAGGCCGACCATCCGACCAAGTGACGCCAGGCCGCAACGTGACCGTGACCGCGGTGTAATCGTCATTGAATTTGTGCCCGGTGGCGAGCCAGGGGAGATGCTCACCGGTCAGGTTCAGCCAGTAGAACAGCGGCTCCGCGACGAAGACGAAATGGTTGCGCAGGTCATTGCCGACCGCAAACGGGTTGAGATTGCCGTGGTTGCGATACGTCGTTCCAGCCGGCCAAGCCTCGGCGATCAGAACATCCCTGCGGTCGAGCGTCTGCTGCGCTCGCGACGCCGATGGCAGGGCAACCAATCCGGCGCTGGCACCCGAAACGGCAAGAGCGCCCATCAGCGTGGCGCGGCGCGTAGGCGATGTGAACATGGCGCTTCCTCATCCCTTCTGGCGGTTCGTCTGACTCGAGCAGTGACCGATTGACTTGGATCCTCGTAGATCATATCAAATCAGTCAACATCATATACGATCGACGTCGACCCCATCGGCCCGCGCGCAAACAGAGAGCCTCACGCCACCGTGCAGTACTCGGTCAAGCCAGATTCCTACTCGGCCCTGAACCAGGAGGCGGTTCCCGACTCGGATGGCGCCGATCCCAGCTATGCCAGGGTCGCGGCCGGGCTACGCGCCGGCATTCTCGACGGCTCGCTGACGCCGGGAAGCTGGATCCGCCTGACGCCAGCCGCGGTGCGTTTCGGCGTGAGCGTCCAACCGGTACGCGAAGCGTTGCAGGCTCTGCAGGGCGAAGGGCTGGTCGTCATTCACGCCAATCGCGGCGCACAGGTGCGTGGACTCGACCGTACGCGCTTGGTGCACATCTACGAGATCCGCGCTGCCCTTGAATCGTTCATGGCGCGCCGTTTCGCGGTCGAAGCCGGCGCTTCCGACCTGCGCGCTCTGGAGCGCATTCAGGCTGCGCATGATGCCGCGGTCGAGGCACGCGACCTGCCTGAGACGCGGCGCGTCAACTGGCTCTTTCATGGAACAATCAATGGCCACGGCGGCAATGAGGAAGCGATGGTGCTGATCCGCCGTCACTACGGGCTGTCGCAGTCAATCCGTAGCCTGGTCGGCTTCAGCCCGGGGTATTGGCGGGTGCGCGAGGACCACCACGCGCTGCTGGACGCGTTTCGCCGACGCGATGCCACGGCTGCGGCCGATCTCGGTGCCAAGCACGTCCTGGCTTCGCTGGAGGATGCGTTGACGCAACTCGACCTGCGCAACGCGAGGCCTTGGACGGATGGCTCACGGCCTAACCCGGCCCAAACAGGAAGGGGCATTACATGACTCCACCTCCGCAAGGAGCCGATCGCAGCGATGCCTCGTGCCGTTCCGGCCTGCGTATTCGCGAGATCGAGGCGTTCCCGGTCTGGGTCGGGCACCGTAACCAGCTTCTGGTCAAGGTGACCGCGGATGACGGGCTCTTTGGTTGGGGCGAGTCCGGGCTATCCGGGCGCGAGCTCGCCGTGATGGGCGCCGTTGCGCATTACCGCACGCTGCTGCTCGGCGCCGATCCGTTCCACATCGCGGCGATCTGGCAACGACTCTACCGCAGCCAGTATTTCGAGGGTGGCCGCGTGCTGACCGCGGCAATCTCGGCGATTGACATCGCGCTGCACGACCTCAAGGGCAAGGCGCTCGGCCTGCCGGTACATGAATTGCTGGGCGGGCGGGTGCG
>JANNTF010001040.1:0-9083 GCA_031403455.1 Alphaproteobacteria bacterium
GATGCGGTCGCGCGCCTGCCCTTCTCGGTCTGATCCTCGGCGCGTTGGTCGGATGCACCACGGCTCCTGAGCCTGCCGCCGCGCCGGCGGGGCCAAGTTGCGGTCCCATGCTGGCCGCACGCGGCGCGCTCTTCGATCCTCTGCCGGATCGCGTGGACAATGCCGGCTGCCAGCGCCTGGATGCCGTACGCATGAGCCGCAGTAGCGTCGCGCTCGACCAGCCCGTTCAGCTCGGCTGCCCGATGGCGCTGCGCTTGACCCAGTTCGAAGAGGAAATCCTGCAGCCCGCCGCGCGACGACATTTCGGTCAAGCGCTCACGCGTCTGCGCCATTTCGGGGGATATTCATGCCGCGCGCGCGCGGCTGATTCGCGCTACATCTCCGAACATGCGCTGGGCAATGCCATCGATATCGCAGGCTTCGATCTGGCAGACGGGACGCGGATCGATGTGGACCGGCATTGGGCGGAGTCGGGTCCGCGCGGCGCCTTCCTGCTCGATGTCGCGCGCGGCGCTTGCAAGCTGTTCACCGTCGTCCTGACACCGAATACGGATGCACTGCACCGCAATCTTTTTCATCTCGATCTCGGACGCTTCAGGCGCTGCGACGCCTGACGCCGGCACGCTTCAGCGACGGGCGCGCCCGTCCGCCACGCGGCGCTCGATGGCGTCCCAGATCCTCGCCGCGAGATTGACGCCGTCGTAGCGTCCGATCTCCTGGATACCCGTCGGAGACGTGACATTGATCTCGGTGAGGTAATCACCGATCACGTCGATGCCGACGAAGATCAGGCCGCGCGCGCGCAACTCCGGCGCCAGCCGCTCGCAAATCTCGTGCTCGCGCCGCGTCAGCGCCGTCTTGATCGCCGTGCCGCCGACATGAAGATTGGCGCGCGCCTCACCGGCAGCCGGCACGCGCAGCAGGCCGCCGCCGATCTCGCCATCGATCAGGATGATGCGCTTGTCCCCGGCGCGAACCTCCGGGAGGTAGCGCTGCACGATGATCGGCTCACGCGAGCGCTGCGTGAACATCTCGATCAGCGCGTTGAGGTTCTCGTCATCCGGCCCGATATGGAACACGCCAGAGCCGCCATTGCCGAACAGCGGCTTGACGATGATGTCGCGATGCTCGGCGCGAAACGCGGCGATCTCCACCGGATCGGAGGTGATCAGCGACGGCGGCATCAGATCGGGAAAATGCGTGACGAAGAGCTTCTCCGGCGCATTGCGGACATGCGCGGGATCGTTGACCACCAGGGTGCGGGGATGAACATGCTCAAGCATGTGCGTGGCCGTGATGTAGGCCATGTCGAACGGCGGATCCTGGCGCATCAGGATCACGTCGAGGGTGGCGAGATCGACGACCTCGAGGCTGCCGAGGGTCGCGTGATTGCCACGTTCGCGTCGGACTTTCAGCGGCTGCGCCTTGGCGGTCAACCGACCGCCGTCATACGAGAGGCGCGAAACCAGGTAGTGCCACAGCGCGTGGCCGCGCTTCTGCGCCTCCTCGGCGAGCGCGAAACTCGAATCGGCATCGATGTTGATGCTGTCAATGGGATCCATCTGGATGGCGACGACGAGGGGCATGCGCGAAGACCCGGGCGAATGGAGCGATGAAAGCAAGGGGCATGGTGGCGAGGGCATTGCGACCGCCCGCCCGGGACGCGTCTCAGTTGAGACGACCCGTCAGGCGCGCGCGATCAGCGGCGATACGTTGCCGTGCGTCGGCGCTGGCAGCAAGCGCGATCGCGGTATCCAGGCAGTCGATCGCCGCGCGCAGATTCTCGAGCTCGGCGTTGAATGACCCGGCCTCGCGCCACAACTCGACGGAGCGCGGCGCCACGATCAGCATCCGCTCCACGACCGCGAGGGCGCGATGCGTCTGGCCATCCCGCTGCAGGCGCAGCTTGATGTTGTTCTGCAGGCGCAGCAGCACCGCACGGTCGTCGACCGGCGCAACGCTTTCGGCCGTCAGCGGCTCTCCACGACCGACCAGCACGCGCAGCGCCTGATCATCCAGGATCGTCCCGCCATCGAAGGGGTCGAGGATCCAGCTGCCGCCCGCCGCGTCGAGCCTGATCACGAAATGTCCCGGCGTGTTCAGGCCCGTGCAGCGCCAGCCGCAGCCACGTGCGGTATGCATCCACAGAATCGCGAGCGCGACGGGAAGGCCCTTGCGCCGGTCGATCACGTGGACAAGGTCGGCGTTGGCGATGTCGTCGTAGGTTTCGCGGTCGCCGCGATAGCCATGCCACTGCGCGAGAACCGCGGCGAGCACGACGGGCGGCACGGCATCGGGACGCGCGCGCGCATCGTCGATCAGCTCGACCAGGTGATTGCGATAGGGCGCCAGATCCAATCCACCGCGGTCAAGCGCGGCGCAAGCCAGGGCCGCCTCCGCCACATCCACGATTGGACCAGCGACAGCGACGACGGCACGCAAGGCCTCCGCCGCGCCGTGGCTCCGCGAGGTCACGTGCGCGCCGAGCGATCAGGCCGGCGGCGCGCGGAAGCGACGCGGATCATCCTTCATCAGGACGTGGCTGACGACGCGCTTCACGCCCGAGACATTGCGTGCGAGCTGCAGAACCCGGTTGAGCTCCGTCTGATCCTGCGCCACGCCCAGCAGATAGACATTGCCGTTGAAGGATTCGACCGAATAGTTCACCGAGGTGACGCCCTTCTCGAACAGCATCTTGCCCTCGAGCTCGCGCACGATGCGGCTGTCGACCAGGTAGGTGCGCCCGCCGCTGGCATTGCCAACCTCGAGCTCGTTGATAACCTCGCGCACGCCCGATGCCTTCCAAGCCAGCTGGATCGCCTGCGCGCGCAGATCCGAGTTCGCGACCTCGCCCGAGACCAGCACGCGCGCCTCGTAGACCTGCAGGTTCAGGTCGCGCATGTAGACTTGGTCGGCCTTGAGCCAGGCATCGTTGATCTGGGCCCGTATCCCGAGATCCGTTGCCGCTCCCTTGACGCCGCGCTCCTGCAGCGCCGTCGATCCGACAGCCGCCACGCCGCCAATCACGGCGGTTTCGACGCAGGCCGCCAGCGGCAGAATGGCGAGGATCGACAGCAGGTTCAGGCATCTTGAACGGTTCGACATGGGTACCCTCGCTGGTTGGATGCAGAAATCTCTCGCGCCGCGCGATGGCACAGTCATGGCGATTGCGCCGCGCGGCGCCACCGACGCGGATCATCGCGCGTGAGGACGTGATTGACGATCCGGCGCACGCCCGGCACGTCGCGCAGCACCGCGACAACGCGATCGAGCTCACCATGATCGCGGGCCGTGCCGAGCAGATAGACGGCGCCATTCACCGCTTCAATCGAATAGTTGATCGAGTCGATATCACGCGTGAACAGCAGCCGCGTGCCGATCTCCGTGTCGATCCGCGTGTCTTTCGCGAACCCCGCGACATCGCGCGCCGGGGCGACCTCGATCTCGTCGATGAGATCACGAACGCCGTCGGCCTGCCGCGCGAGCGCGAGCGCCTCTGCGCGCTGCGCTTCATTCGGCAGGGCGCCGGCGACCAGCACGCGCCCCTCCCAGACTTGCAATCTGAGAGCCATGTACATCTCGTGATCGCGCTGCAGCCAGTAATGGTTGATCTCGGCTCGTATCGCAGTGTCCTGGACGGCGCCCTTGATGCCGCGCTCCTGCAGCGCCAGCACGCCGCCCGTCGCAGCGACGCCGACATAGAAACCGACGCAGCCCGTCATCGTGACCAGCGCCGCGACCGCGAGGAGAGGGCCCTTCAAACACACACTCCGACTCGGCAAGTGGGAACAGCCTCCGCAGCATAACCCCCGCGCTTTTCTAGCGCTCTAACGCGAGTCGCGCCAAGCATCGGCGATGTGGCGCGGCATCACATGACGACCGAAGATCATCGCATCGAAGCGCAGGGTCAGCGTCTGAAGGTCAGGCCGAGCGGCGAGATACGCCTGCGCCGCGCGCGTGATGCGACCGCGCTGCCGCGCTTGGATGGCATGGGCGGCGACGTCCATCCCCGCGCGCGCCTTGACTTCGACGAAGATCAGCAATGTCCCACGCCGCGCGACCAGGTCGATCTCACCGAGGCGCGAGCGCAAATCGCGCTCCAGGACCCGGAACCCCTTGGCGCGCAGCAGCCAGACCGCAATCCATTCGGCACGCGCGCCGCGGCGGCGCGCCGCAGCGCCGAGCGCCGAGCGGTTCATTGCTTGTCGTCTCGAGCGCGCGCAAGGGCACGGGCATAGACGAGGCGCCTGGGTTGGCCGGTAGCGCCGGCAACGGCGGCGACGGCATCGCGCAGGCTGAGCGTGGCGAGCGCATCGTTCAGCTGCGCATCGATATTCACCTGCACTTCGGCGCCGGGGGCTTCGGGCAGCGGCGGGCCGATGATCACCACGATCTCGCCCTTGGGCGGATCGCGATCGGCATACAGCGCCGCCAGCGCGCCGAGCGTGGACAGCTGGACATCCTCGAACAGCTTCGTGAGTTCACGCGCGATCGCTGCCGGCCGGTCGGCGCCCAGGGTGTCGGCCATGTCGGCCAGACTCGCCGCCAGCCGCGACGGCGACTCGAACACGATGAGGGTCGCCGAGATCGTCGCGAGCGCTTGCAGTTCGCTCCGCCGCGCGCCGCTTTTCGCCGGCAGGAACCCGGCAAAGAAAAAACGATCGCTCGGCAGTCCGGACAGCGCCAGGGCCAGCACGGGCGCCGAGGCGCCGGGTATACCCGTGACCCGCAGACCGGCCGCACGCGCGGCGCGCACGAGCTTGAACCCGGGATCCGCGATCAGCGGCATGCCGGCATCCGCGATCAGGGCGATCGCCTCCCCGCCGGCGATCAACGCGAGCAGCCGGGCGCGCGCGGCCTCGCCGGCGTGATCGTCGTAGCGCTCGATCCGCCGACGCCCGATCGCGAGGGCGGAGAGCAGCCGGCGCGCGACGCGCGTATCCTCGGCGGCGATGCGGTCGACCGACCTCAGCGTTGCAATCGCACGCTGCGAGATATCACCAAGATTGCCGATCGGCGTTGCGACGAGATAGAGCCCCGCGGGCAATTTACTCGCGCCCGGCGCGCCGATAGTCTCGCCGCCTTCCTCAGCGTCTTCCTCAAGCGGCGATTGGTTGTTGGACGTCATGTCGATTTTCGATTCTCTCTCGGGTACGCAGGCGCGTCGCGCGATCGTCGTGGCTGCCGGCCTCGTTTTTGGCGGCCTTTCGCTCACGGCTTGCGAAACGACGGTACCGAGCGGGCGTGCGCCGGTTCAAGCACCGTCAACCTCGCCACAAGTCGTACCACCGCCACCGCCGGTCGCGACACAGCTTCCCGATGCCGTGCCGGCAGTGCCGGGTGGCACGGCGAAGATCGCTGCACTCGTCCCGCTCTCCGGTCCCAATGCCGCGCTGGGTCAATCGATCATCGATGCCATGCAGCTGGCGCTGAATGACGCGAAGGGTACGCCGGCGATCGAATTGCTGCCCCGCGATACCGGGGGAACGCCCGAAGGTGCGCGACGCGCGGCCGAGAGCGCGGTGCAGGCTGGCGCGACACTCATCGTCGGGCCCTTGCTCGGCGCCGAAGTCCCAGCGGTCGCCGAGATCAGCCGCGCGGCCGGCGTACCCGTGCTCAGCTTCACCAACAATGCCGCGACCGCTGCGCCGAATGTCTATGTGCTCGGCATGCTGCCGCAGACCCAGGTCGAGCGCCTGATCGGCTTTGCGCGCAGCCAAAGCGCGCGACGCTATGTGCTCGTCACGCCGGACGATCTCTACGGCAAGATCATCGAGGATTCCTTCCGTCCCGTGGTCGCCGCGGTGGGCGGCCAGATCGTCGCCGTCGAACGCTATGCGGCGAACATGAACGGCGCGTCCGGTGCGGTGAAACGCGCCGCCGGTGTCAGCGGCGGCATGGATGCGCTGCTGCTCGCCGGCAATGGCGACGCGTTGCTGCTCGCATCGACCTTCGTCCCCTATTACGACATCGACAGCAAGCAGACGAAGGTGCTGATCGCGACAGTGGGATGGGACGACCCTCGCCTGCAGCAGGAGGCGGCGCTCTACGGCGCCTATATGGCGGCGCCGCTGACGACCAAGCGCGAGGAATTCGCGCGACGCTTCAAGCAAGCCTACAACCGCGACGCGCCGCTTCTGTCGAGCCTCGGCTACGATGCGGCCGCCTTGGCGGCTGCCGCCATCAGAGAGGCGGGCACGTCGGGAATGACGATTGCGCTCACCAATCCGTCGGGCTTCGAAGGCTATGACGGGGTCTTCCGTCTGAAGCCTGATGGTGTGAATCAGCGATTGTTGCCAATCGTCCAATTCCAGCGTGGTGGCGCCAAGATTGTCGAGACGCCGCCCAACCGCTTCGCGGATTTGACTCAGTAGCGAATTTCCATCCATCTCCGTTGAATCGACTTGGTCTCTCGGCGAGACTGCGCCATTGCCTGCCGACTGCGAAACGGCGTCGCGTGGCGACACCCGGCATTCAGGCGAAAACGAGTTCAACTCAGCGAAAGCAATAGGGGGGGTAGACAATGATTCAAGAATTCAAGGCTTTTATCTCGCGCGGCAACGTACTCGACCTCGCAGTCGGGTTCATCATGGGAGCGGCGTTCACCGCGGTCGTCGACTCACTGGTGAAGGATGTCCTGATGGCCTTGATCGGCCCACTCCTGGGCGGCATCGACTTTTCAAATTGGTTCATCCAGCTCACGGACCGCGCCAAGCCGGTCATGACGCTGAGGGCGGCTCAGGATGCCGGAGTTGGAACGCTGAATATCGGTATCTTCATCAACAACGTGATCAAGTTCATCATCGTCGCCTGGGCGGTGTTCATGCTCGTGAAGGCAGCGAACAAGTTCATGCCGAAGCCGGTGCCGGCGCCGACGGGTCCGCCCGCTGATGTCGTGCTGCTCGGTGAGATTCGCGATCTCCTGAAAAAATAGCCCGCACGAATGGATGGGCCGATCGCGTCGCCGCGATCGGCCCGTTTTCATTTGTGGCGAACGCTTCAGCCTAAAAAGAAGACGTGCACCGGAGAAACCAGATGATCGATCGTCGCGCATTGCTCTTCGCTGCCACTGCTCTCGCGTCACAACCGGCCCTGGGGCAGTCCTTGCCGCGAAACCTGCCCGGCGGGATCGGCGCGCCGGGGGCCAGCGGCAATACGCCCGGCGTGAACCGAGGCGCCAGTCTCGGCACTGACGAGATCGGTCGCGGTCTCAAGGAAGCGCTGCGCGTCGGCGCCGACCGCGTCGTCAGCACGCTCGGTCGTCAAGGCGGGTTCTGGGGCAAGGCCGATGCACAGATCCCGCTACCGGGCTGGTTGGAAAGCACGCAGCGCGGGCTCAAGGCGATCGGTCGGAGCCAGCTCGTCGACGATCTCCATCTGCGTATGAATCGAGCGGCCGAGGCCGCGGTGCCGAAGGCCAAGCAACTCTTCGCCAATGCGATCACGGCGATGACGCTCGACGATGCGCGGCGTATTCTCAACGGACCCAGCAACGCAGCGACCGAATATTTTCGCGCGAAGACTTCATCGCCGCTGTCGCGCGACATGACACCGATCGTGGACCGTAGCCTTGCCGAGGCCGGCGCGATTCAGGCGCTCGACCGGGTGACGGCAAGCGCCGCTGGCGGTGCCGCCAACGTCGCCAATCCCCGCCAGCGACTGACGCGCCATGTGGTGGAGAAGGGGATCGACGCGGTGTTCAGCTATCTCGGGCGCGAGGAAGCCGCGATCCGTCAGAACCCGACGGCACGAACCACGGAGCTGCTCAAGCGCGTATTCGGTTGATCGTCGCGTCGGTGCTCAACGCACGATCTCGGCGATCAGGGCATTGAGAACCCGCCGGCCCGCGCGGGTCGCGACGAGGCCACCCGCAGCGGATTGAACGGCGAATCCACCGTCGAGCACGCGCCCGAGACCGCGCGGGTCGAGCGCATCGGCAAGCTCGACCCCGGTCGCGCGCCGAAACCGCGTCGGCTCGAGACCTTCGCTGAGCCTCAATCCCATCAGCAGCGCTTCACGCGCCGCATCCGCCGGCGTCACGATGCTGTCCTCCTCCGTGCCGTGGCCAAGCCGCTCGACGCGGTCCATCCACGTCTCGGGAGCGCGTGCGGTACGCAGGGCGTGCTTCTTGCCGTCGAGCGTAACGCGTCCATGCGCACCCGGTCCGAGGCCGAGGTAATCCTCGTAACGCCAATAGATGAGGTTGTGACGCGACTCCGCCCCGACGCGCGCATGGTTGGAAACCTCGTAGGCGGCGAGCCCTGCGCGTGCCAGCGCGTCTTGGGTGAATTCGAACAGCTCCGTCGCAATCTCGTCATCGAGCGCGACGATGTCCCCGCGCACGCGCAGTTGCTCGAAACGCGTGCCCGGTTCGAAGGTCAGCTGGTAGACGGACAGATGCTCACCCGCGAGATCGAGGGCGGCATTCAGCTCCGCGCGCCAAGCCGCCATCGTCTGACCGGGCCGCGCGTAGATGAGATCGAAGCTGTAGCGATCGAACGCCGCGGTGGCGGCGGCAATTGCCCGGCGTCCTTCGCTTGCATCATGCGCGCGACCGAGAAAGCGCAGCGCTGCATCGTCGAGCGACTGAATGCCGATCGACACGCGATTCACCCCGGCGGCGCGCAGCTCGCGAAACCGCGCCACCTCCGCCGAGTTGGGATTGGCCTCGAGCGTGATTTCGGGGTCGCTGGCGAGCGCCCAGCGCGTCGCGATCCGCTCCAGGATTCGCGCGACACTGCGCGGCGCCATCAGCGACGGCGTACCGCCCCCGAAGAAGACCGTGGTCACGACGCGATCGCGCGTCAGCGCAGCGTAGTGGTCGAGTTCACGCAGTAGCGCGTCGAGCCAGCGATCCTCATCGAACACCGTGCGAACATGGCTGTTGAAGTCGCAATACGGACATTTCGACAGGCAGAAGGGCCAGTGAACATAGATTCCAAAGCCGGGGATCATGCGCGTGCTCATGGCTTTCGGTCAGCGCAGACAGGACGCGATGAGTTTCTGGAATGCGACCGCGCGGTGGCTGATGCCATGCTTGTACTCAGGATCAAGCTCGCCATAACTCAGCGAGTGCCCGTCAT
>JANNTF010001041.1:0-1209 GCA_031403455.1 Alphaproteobacteria bacterium
GCGCCACCATGGTCGAGCGCGACAAGGATTATGTCGCGGCGGCGCGCGTGATGGGGCGGCCGCCGAGCGCGATCCTGCTGCAGCACATCCTGCCCAATGTCGTGAATCCGATCCTCGTGCTCGGCGCGCTCGATATCGCCTACGCGATCATGGGCGAGGCGACCCTGTCCTTCCTCGGGCTCGGCGTGCCGCCCACCCAGCCCTCGCTCGGCGCGCTGATCCGCCAGGGCTACAGCTTCCTGTTCTCCGGCGTGTGGTGGATCGTGATCTTTCCCTGCGCGCTGCTGGTGGTCCTGGTCGTCGTTATCAACGTGCTGGGCGATTGGCTGCGCGAGGCGCTCAATCCGCGGCTGCGATAGGGCGCGACTTCAGGCGCCGAGGCGGTTCTTGTAGAACGCGCCGCCCTTCATGATCGCGGCGAGATGCGCGCCCTGATCCTGGAGCAGGCCGAGATCCTCGAGCGGGTTGCCGTCGACCACCAGCAGATCCGCGAGCGCGCCGGCCGCGACGATTCCGAGCTCGCCGCTGCGATTGAGGAGCTCGGCGTTGATCTTGGTCGCCGAGCGGATGATCTCGTGCGCACCGAGCACCTCGGCGCGGATCAGGAACTCGCGCGACTGCGCGACGTGCAGCTCGCCCATCAGATCGGTGCCGAAGCCCATCTTCACGCCGGCCTGCTTGCAGATCTCGAGCATGCGGATGCCGGCCTTGTTGACGCGGGCGAGCTTGTCCATCACGACGTCGGAGAGGCCGAGGCGATGGCCATGCTCGGCGGTCTCCTGGTAGCAGACCAGAGTCGGCACCATGAACGCGCCGCGCTCGGCCATCAGCTGCGCCGTAGGCTCGTCGATCAGATTGCCATGCTCGATCGAGCGCACGCCGTTGCTCACCGCGTGGCGGATCGCATGCGCCGTATAGGCATGCGCGCAGACATAGGTGTTCCAGGCCTGCGCCTCGTCGACGGCGGCGGCGACCTCCTCGACCGAGAATTGGCGGTTCTCGAGCGGATCATTGGGCGAGCCGACGCCGCCCGAGGCCATGATCTTGATCTGGTCGGCGCCCTTGCGCAGCTCGTCGCGCACCGCGCGGCGCATCTCCGCGACGCCGTCGGCGAGACGGCAGGTGAAGCGATGCGCGTTGTTCTCGCAGGCGCAGATCGGCCCGTCATCGGTGCGCCGGCGCATGTCGCCATGGCCGCCGGTCTGGCTG
>JANNTF010001042.1:0-11265 GCA_031403455.1 Alphaproteobacteria bacterium
GGGCGGCGCCGCCCTCGTCGCCAGCGACCTGAGGACGGATGATGAAGGCTTTACGCGGATACTCGTGAGTCACACGGATCTCTCGCCGGCGCGCGCCGGCGTGCTCGTGCAAAGGCTGCTGGAGATCGAGACCTGTCGCGCGCTGGCGCTCCTTGGCGTGCCGGAAGCGCAGCGGCTGGCGCCGGTGCTGAAATCGGTCGAGAGCGCCCTGACCGGCATCACGAGTTCGATGACCCATGTGCGCGGGCCGAGCGCCGATCATGGCCTGCTCGAAGAACTGACGGGGTTGGCGGCGACGCTCGAATCCGAATCCTCGACCTCCGGCCATCGCTTCCGGATGACGCGCGCCTATGACGGTATCGTCCAGCAGCGAGTCGACGCGTTGGACGAGGAGGGCGTCCCGGGGCACACCAGCTTCGGCGGATTCATCACGCGCCGGCTCAGGCAGACGATGCTGAATTGCGAGATCGTCCAGGATCGACTGACCGCCTTGTCCGGTCGGCTCGATCGCGCGACGGAGCTGCTGCGCACGCGCGCCAATGTGCAGATCGAGCATCAGAACCGCGACATGCTCAGCGCGATGACGGATCGCTCACAGCTGCAGATGCGGCTGCAGCGCGTCGTCGAGTTCATCGCGCTCGCCGCGATCAGCTACTATCTCGTGGCGCTGGCCGGCGTCGTGTTTCGCGGCCTCAAGATCAAGATCGCCCTGGTCGAGCCGGACATCGCGACGGCCATCGCCGTGCCCATCGTCTTCCTCGTCGTCTGGCTGGTCTTGCGCCGGATTCGCAAGCGGCACTTCGAACTCTCGACCTGAGCAGGATCGTCGCGGCACGCGCGATTCATGGCTTGCGCGCGGCTTGGCGGCGACGCGCCCAGCGCTCCGCCGCTGTCCCGAGAACGCCTTTGGGCATGTAGATGATGAACAGGATCAGCAGGAGGCCGTAGATCGCGGTGTCGAGCGCGAGCGCGCTCGCGCCGAGCAGCGATTTCAGCGTCGCCGAGCCTTGCAGCGCGACGCGCAATCCCTCGGCGAGAAGCTGCGTGAGGAGCGCGCCGAAACTCGGCCCGAGCATCACCCACATGCCGCCTGAAATGACCGCGAAGACGATGTTGATCGAGACGGTGAGGCCCGCCACCGTGTCGGGTCCGATGTACATCTGGTACTGGCCGAACATCGCGCCGCCGAAGGCGCACATGGCCGCGCTGATCGCCGTGATCTTGAGCTTCTGGCGCGTCACGTCGATGCCGACCGACGCCGCGGCTTCCTCGTCCTGGCTCGCCGCGTCGAGGGCGAAGCGGTCCATGCTGCGATCGACCCACACCCAAATTCCCAGTCCGGCCACCCAGATTCCGAGCGCGATGAAATACGACAGCGTGCGGTCGGGCTCGAACTGAACCGCGTAGAGCGAGACCCCGGTGCCGTAGCGCTGGGGCTGCGTGCCGAGCGAGCCGCCCGTCCAATCGCGCAGCCCGATGATGCACAGCCGCACGAACTCCGTGAGCGCGAGTGTGAGCAGCGCGAAGTAATGCCCGGTGATACGAAGGCGAAAGCACGGATAGCCGACGAGCAGGCCGAGGATGGTTGCGGCCGCCACGCTCACGGGAATGCCGAGCCATGGGGAGATGCCGGCGAAGTTCCACAGCATCACGGTGACGTAGGCGCCCATGCCGGTGAAGGCGCCATGGCCGAGGGATGTCAACCCGAACCGCCCCATCAGCGACCAGCCGGTATAGATGAATGCCCAGAGCAGGATCTGGATCGCGAGGTGCAGGTAGTATTTCTGCGAGTCCGGAAACACCGCGCCGATGATGAACGGCAACGCGAGCATCAGCGCGATGCCGAAGAGGTAGCTGCCCCGGATGCGCATCAGCTCTTGCCCCCCATCAATCCCTGCGGACGGATGAAGATCATCACCATGAAGAAGAAGAACGCGATGGCGTAGCCCCATTCGGTGGCGAAGCAGGAGCCGCCGATGGCGATGAACTGACTGATGATGAAGGCGGCGACGAAGCCGCCGATCATGTTGCCGAGCCCGCCGAGCACGCAGATCATGAAGATCAACGGGCCGAACTGCAGACCGATCTGCGGGTAGATGTCGTATTGCAGCACCATGAGGACGGCAGCGAGCCCCGCGAGCCCGCCGCCGATCGCCGACGTGACGAGGTAGACCTTCTTACTGTCGACGCCCATCAGCGGCATGATCTGCCGATCCTGGCTGATCGCGCGAATGGCGACGCCGATATAGGTCCGGCGCAGGAACTGCCACAGCACCACCATCGCGACGAAGGCGATCAGGAACGTGTAGATCCGGCTCCACGAAAACGACATGTCGGCGACGTTCACGGCGCCAAGCCTGACGCCGATATTCTTGAACTCGATGCCGAATGCCATGGTCGCGACGGCCTGCAGCAGGAACAGCACGCCGCCGGTGACCAGCAGCTGATTGATGGGCGCGGAGTCGAGCACGGGTCGGATCACGAGGTAGTGCAACAAGGCGCCGGCGCAGGCGACCAGCAGGATCGCGACGAGGCAGGCGAGAGGCAGTGGCATGCCGAGCGTCTTGTGCCCGTAGAAGATGCCGTACATGCCGACCATCACGAGCTCGGCGTAGCAGATCCACACCACGTCGATGACGCCGAAGACGAGGTTGAGGCCGAGCGCGAGCAGCCCGAGCAGGCCGGCGAGGAGCACGCCGTTGAGCACGGCTTCGAGGAAGAAGATGTCGAGCGTGCAATCCATCGGTCAGGCTTCCCTCGTCCATGGCGCGCTCGGGGTGGTGGGTCGCGACGTCGCCATCTCCGTCACAGCCCGAGATACGCTTTGCGGATGTCGTCGCTCGCGAGCATGTCGGCGGCGCGGCCGCTCTTCTGGAACCGGCCGACCTCGAGCAGATACGCGCGGTCGGCGATCTTCAGGACCTGCGCGACATTCTGCTCCACGATCAGGACCGTGTAGCCCTCGGCACGGATGCGCCGCACGAGTTCGAAGACCTGCTGCACGATCACCGGTGCGAGTCCCATCGACGGCTCGTCGAGCAGGATCAGCTTGGGGCCGCTCATCAGCGCACGGCCGATCGCGCACATCTGCTGCTCGCCGCCCGACATCGTGCCCGCGAGTTGACCGCGACGTTCCTTGAGCCGTGGAAACAGGTCGAAGACGTGGCGCAGACGCTCGCCGAATTGCGGGCGCGCCGACGGGATGAAGGCGCCCATCTTCAGATTCTCCTCGACGGTGAGTCGCGGGAACAGACGCCGGCTCTCGGGTACATGGGCGATCCCCGTCTCGATGATCCGATGCGGGGCGAGGCTGCGCAGCGAGACTCCCTCCATCGTCATGTCGCCGTGGCTCGCGGGCAACAGGCCGGAGATCACGCGGAGCAGGGTCGTCTTGCCCGCGCCGTTGGCGCCGATCACGGCGACGGCCTCGCCCGCCTCGATGCGCATCGACAGGTCGAACAGCGCCTGGAACTGCCCGTAGCCGGCATTGATCCCTTGGAGCGTCAGCATCGGTGCGGCGCTCATGCATGGAACTCGCTGCCGAGATAGACCTCGACGACACGCGGATCGTGTTGCGCGGCCGCGGGCGCGCCGTCGAAGATGACCTCGCCATGGTCGAGCACGACCACGCGATCGACCACGCGCATCAGGACCCCCATGATGTGCTCGACCCAGACGATCGTGATGCCCTTCTCCCGGCGGATGCGCTGCAGCATGTCCGCCGCCTGGTCCATTTCGGCATGGTCGAGGCCATTGAGACTCTCGTCGGCGAGCAACAACCGCGGCTGCGTCGCCAGGGCGCGCGCGAGTTCGAGCTTCTTGAGCGCGGCCGCGCCGAGTCGGTCGGTGCGGGTATGCGGATCGCTCGGGAGCCCGACCAGGGCCAAGGCTTCCTCGGCCTGGCGCCAGCATTCGCGCCGAGTGACGCGTCGGTCCTGTCCGAAATAGGCGGAGAGCGCCACGTTCTCGAGCAGGCTCAGATTCCGGAACGGCCGCGGGATCTGATAGGTCCGGCCGATGCCCTTGTGGCAAACGAGGTTGGCGCCCAGCCCGCCGATCTCCTGTCCTTCGAAGGCGATGGAGCCCTGAGTTGGTTGGTACATGCCGGCGATACAGTTGAAGATCGTGCTCTTGCCGGAGCCGTTCGGTCCGATCAGGCCGAGGATCTCCCCCTGCGTCACGGCGAATGACACCGCATTGACGGCGGTGAAGCCGCCGAAGCGTTTGATCAGTCCAGAGACCGTGAGCATCGCGTTACGACGCGGCGTCGCGGCGCGCCATGGTGCGCGCCGCTTGGCCAGTGTCAGCGGGCGAAGGCGTGGCCGGGCGGGAACGGCAAGATCGCGTCGATCGTCTTGAGCGCGGTTGGCCAAGCGATCTTCGTCTGGCCATCGACGTATTGCATGACGACCGGACTCGAGCGCTCGTTCTGGCCGGCCATCGCATGGCCGGGCGGATTGAACTTCACGCCATACCCCTGGATCGTGCCGCCGACGGGAATGTCCGTATCGAGCGCCGCCTTGCGCAGCGATTCCGGATCGAAGCCGCCGTATTTCTTGATCGCACGCGGCAGCACGTCGGCGAAGAAGATCCAGGCCTGATTGAAGCCCATCGAGACATGCGGCGGCACTTCATTGGCCTTGGTCTCCGCCTTGTAGCGGCGAATCATCTCGGCCGTCAGGTCGCCGAGACCGGGCGTCAGGCTCTTGGGATCGAGCAGCTGCGCCGCGACCGGATCCACGTTGTAGAAATAATTCACGTCCGCGCCGAACGTCTCGATCAACTTGTCGACCTGACCATAGCCGGCGCCATGGCCGATGATCGCTTGCACCTTGAGCCCCGCTTCCTTCGACTGGCGCAGGAACAAGGTGATGTCCGGGTTGTAGCCGGTATGCAGGATGATGTCCGGGCGCGCGCGCCGCAGCTTGGTGACGAGCGCGCTGAGGTCGGTCGAGGTGGCCGCATAGCCCTCCTTGTGCACGATCTGCATGCCAAGCGCCTTGCAGGTTTCCTCGTTGCCTTGCGCGACGCCGACGCCATAGGGGCCATCCTCGTGGATCACCGCGACGCGGTTGTCGGCTATCTCCTTGCCGAGCTTGGTCTTGGCGTGTTCGGCGATGAACTGGCACGAGGCCGCGCCGAACTGGTCGGTGTGAACCTGAGCGCGGAACACGTATTTCAGGTTCCGTCCTTTGAGCACGGCCGAGGCGGTGCACACATTGGCCCACATGAATTTCTGCGCGGCGTCGACCTTGGCGGCCATCGGCACGCAATGCGCGCTCGAATAGATGCCCATGATCAGATCGACGCGTGCCTCGTTCAGGAGGCGCTCCGCTTCGTTGATCGCGACGTCGGTCTTGGATTGCGCGTCGGCGTTGATCGCGATGATCTTGTGGCCTTCCACGCCACCACGCTCGTTGATGATGTCGATCGCGATCTTGTTGCCGATCGCGGCGGCGACCGAACCACCGGCGGCGAAGGCGCCTGTATTGTCGTAGATCACGCCGACCTTGATGTCCGCGGCGGCGATCGAGGCGGCTGCGAACACCGCGAGACCAACGCCCCAGCTCAGATGGATTCCAGCGTACCCGCGCATGATCGACTCTCCCCTGACCTTGATGGTTATTCTTGATCGGCAGCGTAGTCGCGGTGGTTGGTCACGCCAAGGGGCAAAGCGATCAGGCGTTTCATCCTGGCTCGAGGCCGCGCAGATGCGCGATCAGCCCGGCCGTGGAAGGGTCGCTGGCGCGCGCACTGTCTCTGCCCTCGACGACCGGCAGCAGCCGAGTGGCCAGTTCCTTGCCCAGTTCGACGCCCCATTGGTCGAAAGCGTTGATGTCGTGGATCGCGGCTTCGACGAAGACGCGATGTTCGTAGAGCGCGATCAGGCGGCCCAGCGTGGCGGGATCGAGCCGGCGATAGGCGAGGGTGATCGATGGCCGGTTGCCCGGAAACTCCTTGTGCGGCGCGAGTGCCTCGGCGGCGCGCGGCGCGCGACCTTCGCGCAGCAGCTGGGCGGTGGCCTCGGCGCGCGTGCGACCATGCGCCAGCGCTTCGGATTGCGCGAGACAATTCGCGATCAGCAGATGGTGATGCGCCGCGCGCGCGGGTTCATGAGCCGCGGCCGCGATCAGGAACTCGCACGGCACGACATCCGTGCCTTGGTGCAGGAGCTGATAGAACGCGTGCTGGCCGTTGGTGCCCGGCTCGCCCCAGACTACCGGGCCGGTCATGCGCGTCACGGCGCGTCCGCCATGCGTGACCCGCTTGCCGTTCGACTCCATGTCCAGCTGCTGGAGATAGGCGGGAAACCGGGAGAGATGCTGATCGTAGGGCAGCACGGCGCGTGCGACATGGCCGCAGACGTTGCGGTGCCAGATGCCGATCAATCCCATCAGCATCGGCAGGTTCGACGCGATCGGGGCGGTGCGGAAATGCTCGTCCATTGCATGCGCGCCGGCGAGGAAGGCGGAGAAATGCGTCGGTCCGATCGCGAGCATGACCGGGAGCCCGATCGCCGACCACACCGAGTAGCGGCCGCCGACCCAGTCCCAGAAGCCGAACATGCGTTCGCTTGCGATGCCGAAGGTGCCGACCTTGTCGAGCGCGGTCGAGACAGCGACGAAATGCGCGGCCACCGCCGGCTCGCCCAGCGCCGCCACGATCCAGCGCCGCGCCGAGCCGGCGTTTGTCATCGTCTCGACCGTGGTGAAGGTCTTCGACGCGACGATGATCAGCGTGGTCGCGGGATCGAGGCCGCGCAGCGTATCGCCAAGATGCGCGCCATCGACATTGGAGACGAAATGCAGGCGCGGACCGTCGTGGTAGGGCGCCAGCGCCAGGGTGGCCATGGCGGGACCGAGATCTGAACCGCCGATGCCGATATTGACCACATCGGTGAAACGCCCTGCGCGCGAGGTCTTGATCGATCCATCGCGGATGCCGATGGCGAACACTTGCAGGCGCTTCAGCATCGCGGTGATGTCGGGCACGATGTCGACGCCGGCGACGTCGACGCGGCGATCCGCCGGCATGCGCAAGGCGACGTGGAGGGCGGGGCGATTCTCGGTGGTGTTGACCGTCGCGCCGGCGAACATGGCGTCGCGCTTCGCCGTCACACCGGCGGCCTGCGCCAGCGCGACCAGCAGCTCGACGCTGCGCGCCGTGAGCGCGGTCTTCGAAAAATCGAGCAGCAAGTCGTCTTGCCGCGCGGAGAACTGCGCGAACCGCGCCGCTCCGGCCGCAAGCAGCTCACGCAAGGACGTGTCGCGCATCGCCGCGTGGTGAGCGTCGAGATTCGCCCAGGCTTGGTCGATCTTGCGCGTGTCTGTCATGCCGTGTGGGCTCCTGAAGCCGGGTTGCGCAGTATGTTCAGCCGACGATGAACGTGCCGTGAAACCAGACCTCGTGCGTCAGTCCGAGTCTTCGTGCCATGTCCGCCCGTCGCGCTCGATCAGCGCGATGGCGGAGGACGGCCCCCAGCTCCCCGACATGTACGGCTTGGGCATGTCGGTCGTGCTGCGCCAGGCCTCGAGGATGGGATCGATCCAGGCCCATGCCGCTTCGACCTCGTCGCGGCGCATGAACAGAGTCTGATTGCCGCGCACGACATCCATGAGCAGGCGTTCATAGGCGTCGGGATTGCGCACACCGAACGCCTCCGCGAAACTCATGTCGAGCGGGACGTGGCGCAGGCGCATGCCCCCGGGGCCAGGATCCTTGATCATGAGCCAGAGCTTCACGCCCTCATCGGGCTGCAGGCGGATGACGAGGCGGTTGGGCGCGATGGGGCCGGCGGTTTCGTCGAAAACCGAATGCGGCACCGGCCTGAAGGCAACGACGATTTCGGAGACCCGCGCGGCAAGTCGCTTGCCGGTGCGCAAATAGAAAGGTCGGCCGGCCCAGCGCCAATTGGCGATCTCCGCCTTGATGGCGACGAAGGTCTCCGTATGACTGGACGGGTCGCCGAGCTCATCGAGATATCCGCCGACCGCCGCACCTTCCGAGGCGCCGGCGCGATACTGGCCACGAACCGTTGAGTTGACGGTCTCGCCGCTGGCGATCGGCTTGAGTGACTTGAGGACTTTGAGCTTCTCGTCGCGTACGGCATCGGCGTCGAGCGAGGTCGGCGCCTCCATCGCGACCAGGCACAGCAGCTGGAGCAGGTGGTTTTGCACCATGTCGCGCAGCGCGCCGGCGGTGTCGTAGTAGCCGGCGCGTCCTTCCACACCGAGCGTCTCGGCGACGGTGATCTGGACATGGTCGACATGCGTGGCATTCCACAACGGCTCGAACAGCGCGTTGGCAAAGCGCAGCGCCATCAAATTCTGCACGGTCTCCTTGCCGAGATAATGATCGATGCGGAAGATCTGGCTTTCCCTGAAGACCTTGCCGATCGCGTCGTTGACCGCGCGTGCGCTCGCGCCGTCCTTGCCCAGCGGCTTCTCGATCACGACGCGCGTTCGCGAGGTGATCAGGCCGAAACGATCGATGCGCTCGCAGATCGGCACGAAGAGATCAGGCGAGACGGCGAGATAGAATGCACGCACGCGCGCCATCCCGGTCGCAAGCAACTCGTGGAGCGTGGGCCAGCCCGCCTCGCCGCGCAGATCGATGCTGAGATAGGTGATGCGGTTCAGGAAGCGCGCGACGTTCTCCGCCTTGCGATCCTCGGGCCTGACATGCGCCGCCAGCGCCGCTTCGACGACGACTCCGTAGTCTTGCGAGGATTGAGCGCGCCGCGACACCGCGAGGATACGTGCTTCGGTGGGCAATTGGCCGGCGAGATCGCGGTGGTAGAGGGCGGGCAGGAGCTTGCGCGCGGCGAGATCGCCGGTGGCGCCGAAGACAATGAGATCGAACGGCTCGACTTCGATGACGCGAGCGGCCACGGGCGAGGCTCCGGAAGTGGCATGGACTTGGCCCTGTCTAGGCCAGACGCCCCCCGTGCGTCATTGGTCTTCTTGTCCGTCCGAGGCTTTGCATCAGGGCGGGCAGATATAGCCCGTACCCAAGGGCGACTTGAAGCATCCCACCGACTCCGGCAGCAGCTGCTTGGGCAGCCACAATACGATCTCCGGAAAGAAGACGCAGAAGCCGATCGTCGCGAGAAACACGACGTAAAGCGGCAGCGAGCGGTACATCGCGCTGTAGAACGGAACGCCGACGAACTTGGCGGCGATCAGCAAGGACAGCCCGTAGGGCGGGGTGATCAGGCCGAAGGCCAGCGTGGTCACGATCACGACCCCCATATGCACCGGTCTGATGTTGCCGAGCTCGGTGAGCGCATTGATGATCGGCATGAAGATGATGATCGCCGGCACCGCGTCGACGAAATCGCCGACCAGGATGAACAGCAGCACCAGCAGGATCATGATCAGGACGGGATCGGTGCCGCCGTAATAGGCGATCAAGCCCGAGACCGTGTCGGGCCCGCGCAGATAGGCGAGCATCCAGCCGAAGGCCGAGGCGCCGGCCACCGCGGAGAGCGGCAGCGCGTAGACGAGGCCGGTATACATGAAGTCGCGCGGCAGCTCGCGGATGTGACGCGGCCGCAGCAACGGGATCAACACGAACAGGATGTACATCGACGCGACCATCCCGGCCTCGGTCGGCGTGAACCAGCCCGTGAGAATGCCGCCCATGATGATCACCGGGATCACCATCGGCAGCGCCGAGCCGCGGGCCGCGATGAACATCTCGGTGTAGGACGCGCGCGGCTTGAGGCGGCCGACCGGGCCGAAGAAGTAGCTGTAGATCATCAGCCCGATGCCGATCAGCACGCCCGGCACGACGCCACCGAGGAACAGCCCGCCGATCGAGACATTGCCCGTCGCGCCATAGACGACCGCCATGATCGATGGCGGAATCAGATTCGCGATGGTCGAGGCCGAGGCGATGAGCGCCGCGGTGAAGGCGCGATCGTAATTCTCCTTGTCCATCTCGGGCGCGACGGTCCGGCTGAGCACGGCGACGTCGGCAGCCGAAGAGCCGGAGATCCCGGCGAAGAACATGCTGAACACGGTGACGACCTGCGCCAGCCCGCCGCGCAGATGGCCGACCAGCGCCTGGGCCAGCCGGATCATGCGCTGCGTGACATCCGCCGACGTCAGCAGCTCGCCGACGAGGAGGAAGAACGGAATCGCCAGGAGCGTCTCGGAATCGATGCCGTGGAAGAGCTGCCCGATGATCGACTGGAAACTCACGGGTGTGAGTGCCGTCGCCAACAGCACACCGGCGACGATCGCGAAGGCTACCGGCACGCCCATGTAGCCGAGGCCGAGGAAGGTGGCCCCCATCAGGAAGATAATGGCCCCGTTGCTCATTCGGGTTGCTCTCTCAGATACTCGTTGTCCTCGGCGCTCTCGAAGCCGTTCTGCCAGCCATTGACGATCTGCTCGATGATGAAGATCGCGATCAGCAGGCCGGCGAGCGGTACGGCGGCGGTATAGACGGTCATCGGGATCAGCGACGGCATGCGGAAGCTGCCGAGGTCGAGCAGCGCGTTCTGCACGCCGAAGACGACCATGAACACCGCCACGATCAGCACGATGACCCGATTCACGGTCTCGATCACCAGGCGCTTGGTGCCCGTCATGCGCCGGGTGATCTCGGCGAGGTAGATATGGTCGAGGCGCCGCGTGGCGGCGGCCATGCCGACGAACACGCCCCAAGCGAAGAAGCCTGTCGTGAGCTGCTGCAGCCACAGCCAGGGGATACCCAGTTCGCGCGTCGCGACGTCGGCGGCAACACAGAACGTGAAGCCGAACATGCACACGCCACTCAGCACCGTCAGGCTCGCCTCGAGCGGATCGAGCGCGCGCCATTTCAGGTGACGATGCTTGGGAATGACGACCTGCCGCTGCGGCAGCACAGTCTGAGTGTCGGTCATTGCGATCTCGGATGCGCGCGGCGGGTGGCGGAGCCGGGACGGCCCATCACCCGCCGGCTGGTCATTTCACGTTGCGGACGAGATCGAGGATCTTGACCGCGTGCGGCCCGAGTTCCTTGGCGAGCTGATCCTGGATCGGCTGCGCGGCTTTCATGAAGCCGCTCTTGTCGATGTTCTCGACGACTTTGACGCCGAGCTTCTTGAGGCGCTCGGCGGATTCCTTCTCGAGCGCGAGCGCCCGGCGCGGCACGGTCCTGCCGATCTCGTCGGCCGCTCCCTGCACCCATTGCTTCTCCTGGTCGTTGAGGCTCGCCCAGGTCTTGGCGCTGATCCAGACGCAGTTGTTGTTCGCCTCGTGCTCCGTCATCGACAGG
>JANNTF010001043.1:0-6406 GCA_031403455.1 Alphaproteobacteria bacterium
GCGATCACCGCCGCCACGTCGCCTTCGCGCGCGAGCACATACTCGACCATGCGCGCGCATTGCGTATGACAAATGTCCAGCAGCGGCGCGCCGCGTGCATCCGTCGCATAGCCGTAAGGGCAGTGATAGCAGGCGAAGGGCGCGACATGCGTGGCGCCGGCGACCAGCGGCGCGGCCGGGCCCGAGCGGAACAGCGCCTCGCCCGACAGCGCGGAAGCGCCGAATCCCGCGCCGTGGAA
Source organism: Alphaproteobacteria bacterium (assembly GCA_031403455.1). Classification (GTDB taxonomy): domain Bacteria; phylum Pseudomonadota; class Alphaproteobacteria; order CACIAM-22H2; family CACIAM-22H2; genus CAIOSQ01. Next base: position 240 of record JANNTF010001043.1, read on the forward strand.
CGCATCCCAGAATGACAGCGTCTTGTGCCGACCAGTCGCGGTGCGCGCGATCTTGATCGCGACCTCGACCGCGTCGGAGCCGCCGGTCGTGAACAGCGCCTTGGACAAGTCACCTGGTGCGATGGCCGCAAGCTTGCGCGCGAGCGCCGTCGCCACCTCGCAGCCATAACGGCGCGGCGCGAAAGGCAGCGCGTCCATCTGCGCGGCGATCGCGCGCTTGAGCCTGGGATGGCCGTAGCCGATGTGATGGACGTTGTTGCCGTGGAAATCCATGTAGCGCCGCCCGGCGCTGTCCTCGATCCAGATGCCCTCCGCCTTGGCGATCACGTTGAGGCAGGGCGTCGAGACGGATTGGCGCAGGAAGTACCGCGCATCCTCGTCGAGAGTCGCGCGGGTCCGCGCATCGATCGCGCGCGCCTGCCACGCCGCCCGCCGGCTCGTCGCATTGGTATCGCTCTCCGATGGCGCGACCTCGGGGCTGTTCGAGTTACGGAGGATCGCCATCGGCTTGGGCCTTCAGTTCAAGATCTGTCGCCAGGCAAAATGCGCCGGAGAGCCGCGGCCGTGCAAGTTTCCGATCCTGGCAATTGATCCGCGCCGCGCGCATCATGTCGGGAGAGCCAACGGCTTTCCGGAGGAGTTGACATGACCAAACGCATCGCGCGGCGTGACGTGATCGCCGGCCTGGTCGTGAGCGGCGTCGCGGCGCCCGCCGCCGCGCATCACGGCTGGGGTTCCTATGATTCCAACGGCGTGTTCGCGATCGAGGGCACGATCCTCGCCGCGAAATACGAGAACCCGCATGGCGAAGTGGAGATGGAGCATGGCGGCAAGCGCTGGACCTGCACCCTGGCGCCGCCGTTTCGTATGCAGAATCGCGGCCTGCCGCCCGACATGCTCAAAGTCGGCGCGCGCGCCAAGGTCGAGGGCTATCCGAGCCGCGTGAACGACGCCGAGATGCGCGCCGAGCGCATCACCATCGCCGGCAAGATCGTCGAGCTGCGTTAGACCGTGGAACCCTTCGCGGATGCACCAGCCTGGGCCGGCGCGCTTGAGGCTTCTCCACTCGGCGTCCTGATGCGGAGTTCGTTCCTGCTCTACCCGCTCGCCAATATCGGCCACATCTTCGGCCTCGTGCTGTTCGTCGGCGCGGTCGTCGTCCTCGATCTGCGGCTGCTCACCCGATGCTGGCCGGCACTGCCCGCCGACGCGCTGTCGCGCGCGCTCACGCCCGTGATGCTGGTCGGGCTCGGCGTGATGCTCGTATCGGGTACGCTGCTGTTCAGCGCCGATGCGCGGCCGCTCACGGTCAATCCCGCGATCCAAGTGAAGGCCGTGCTGATCGTGCTCGGCATCGCCAACGCGCTCGCCTTCCGGCTGCTCTGGCGCGCACATCTCGCCGATTGGGACCGCAGCGCCCCGCCGCTCGCTCGCGCCCAAGTCGCCGTGTCGCTCCTCGGCTGGCTCGCGACCGCCGCTTCGGGACGGATGATCGGTTATCTCTGACGCCTAGAAGCATTGCGATACCGAGATGCAGTTCCGTCAGCATGGCGGGCAGCCTTGGCACATGCCGAGCTGCCGCCCGCGCGGCGGCGTCAGGACGCGCCGCAGCTCCATGTCGCGCGCGGCCACGCTTCGAACTGGAACCGCGCGCCCGCGCATGGCCACGCGGCCGAGATGTCGCGTGCTCCGGGTGTTCTCCAACTCGTCGACGACACGGCGCGCGATCGCCGCGTTGGGCCAGTAGTCGCTATGGCCGAGCCGATCATCGATGATGTTGTCCGCGCCCGGCACGCCGATGACGCCGTACCTGCCGAGCGCTGCGCGAGCCCGCATGCGCAGACGAGTTCGCCATTCGCCCTCGACCTGCTGGCCTGCTTGGAACGGTACGCGGAGCACGCCATCGCCTTCGGACTGGAACACCAGCAGTTTCGTCGCCGATCGCGCCGCGTCGTGCAGAGAGCCGCCGGGAAGCACCATCCATCTCGGAACCGCAGCCGCCATCAACGCCACGACGCCGATCCTCGGGCGGTCGGCCGCCGGGTTGCGCCGCAAGCGATCCAGCAACTCGAGCGTCAACCGGCAACCCAGCGAGTGCGCCACGAAATCCATCTGCACCGGGAAGCGGCGATTGGCATGGCCGCTGATCAGCTGCTCGAGCAGCCGCGCGCCATTCTCCGCGGTGCCGATCTGGAAGGAATAGGCCAGCGCGGAAGCCGCAATCGTGGCCGCGCCGCGCGGCCGGTTCTGATCACGCCGCCAGCGCGGCGCCGCATCGCCCGGCCAATAGACCGCCGCGACACGACCCAACAGCCTGCCGGGTAGGTAGCGCTTGAAGGCGCCATAGGCACAGCCGGCTTCGCACAGCGTGACGTTGAACCCATGAACGAAGGCGACCAGTCGCCTTGCCCGCCCGAACAGCCCGGCTGGCAGGTCCTGCGCCTGGATCGCAAGTCGACCGCCGATCGGTGCGGCGCGAAGCGAGACCTCGTGCGGCGGCGGACCGCCGCGACCCATGCGCTGCGGGAGAGTCATTGGTACTGACGGGCCAGGCGGCTGACGAAGGCGAAGGCGTCATAGACGACCGTTGCCAGAACGCCGCCCACCACGCCGACCATCATGAGCAGAAGCAGACCAGGCGATTGAGCAATCGCGCCGGATGTCGTCGCCGATAGGGCGATAGCCATGGCGAGAAAAATCGACAAGACGAACATGGTCCGCGGCCAACGCAGGGCGAGCGTGATCTGCAAAGCGTCGAGATTCCGATCGACCGCGGCGGCGATCCGATCCTGCGCCGCGCGCACGCCCGCCGCCAACGCATCCGGCGGCGATGAATCATCATCCACTGCCTTGTCGGCCTCTGCCTCGTCGGCGTCCGCACTTGGCGCCTTGTCCATCGGGCTGAGGCGTTCGATCAGCGAGGGATCCTTCGTCGCCATCTGATCGAACCACAGCAGGGCGAGCTGGTCGTCCGGATTCGCGCCTGCAGAGATCAGTGCGAAGGCGCGCGGGAAAGTCGCGGGATGCTCCTGGACCTGCGCCGCAATATTCTGCAGCTCCTTCAGCAGAAGATCCGTGGGCTGCGCGAGGATCGGCATCAGAGCGATTCTCTCGTTCGGCATGCCGGATTTCGGCGAACTCGCTTCCTCCGCCGGCGTCCAAAACCGCCATGAGAGATCCAGGACGGGCTCGGACGGAGACGGCTCACTCGACGGGAGATTCCACTCCGCCTTGCTGCCGCCCCATGTCTTCATCCATGCCGGCTTTCGATTCTCTTTGAAGGCCGCGGTGATGGCGTCGACGCTCGTCTGACGCCGGGCCTGCCATTGTGCGATCGCGCGCCGGTTCACCCACATGCGCAAATAGGGAAGCTGCTTGATCACCTGAACGAGAACGGCAACCAGAAGGCCGAGTGAAAGACTCGCGATCAGCGCATCGACGAGGATCTTCTGTAGACCATCCATGGCAACAACTCCTCCCTAGGCTCGGGATGAGTTCACAGTTTGCCACGACTCGGTAGGACTCGCATTCCGCAACGATCGATCGAGGCCGCACCCGCTCATCTGTCGAGCCCCTGAGCGCCTTACGGATCGACGGCGATCGGCTTGCGTCGCGCGCGCGCGGCCCAGGCGAGTTCGGCGCGACGGATCACGGTGTAGAACACCGGCGTCAGGAACAGACCGAACAGAGTCACCCCGAGCATGCCGGCGAACACGGCGGTGCCGAGGGATTGGCGCATCTCCGCGCCGGGGCCTGACGCGACGACCAGCGGGACGACGCCGAGGATGAAGGCGAAAGCCGTCATCAGGATCGGGCGCAGGCGCAGGCGGCAGGCTTCGACCACCGCCGCGGTCGGACTCACGCTGTCGCTCTCCAGCTGCCGTGCGAATTCGACGATGAGGATCGCGTTCTTCGCGGCGAGGCCGACGAGCACCACGAGTCCGATCTGGACCAGGATGTCGTTGTCGAGTCCGCGCAGCGAGACACCGATCATCGCCGAGAGCACGCTCATCGGCACGATCAGGATGATCGCGAGCGGCAGCGTCCAGCTCTCGTATTGCGCGGCGAGGACGAGGAAGACGAACAGCACCGACAGCGCGAAGACGAAGATGGCGGTGTCGCCGGTCAGCTTCTGCTGCAGCGCGAGCTCGGTCCATTCGAAGGACATGCCCGGTGGCAGGGCGGCCGCCGCGAGCCCTTCCATGCGATCGAGCGCCTGACCCGAGGAGATGCCCGGCGCGGCGTTCCCCTGCAGCGGCACCGACGTATACATGTTGTAGCGCTGCACCAGCTCCGGCCCCGCGACGTCGAGGATCGAGACCAGCGTGCCGAGCGGCACCAGCGCGCCGGACGAGCTGCGCACTTTGAGCCGCGCGATGTCCTCGGGCTCGACGCGGAAACCCTGATCGGCCTGCGCCCGCACCTGGTAGACGCGGCCAAAAGCGTTGAAGTCGTTCACATAGGCGGAGCCGAGATTGACCTGCAGCGTCTCGAAGATCGCCGACATCGGCACGTTGAGGATCTGCGCCTTCACGCGATCGATCTCGAGGAACAGCTGCGGCGAGTTCGCGCTGAAGGTCGTGAAGACGCCGACCAGGCCTGGCGTCTGCGCGGCGCGGCCCATGATCTCGTAGGCGAGGCCGACGAGCTGCGCCGTCGAGCCGGCGCCGCGATCCTGGAGCTGCAGCTTGAAGCCGCCGGCATTGCCGATGCCGGGCACCGGCGGCGGCGGGATCGCGATGATGAACGCCTCCTGGATCGCCTGCAGCCGGCCGAAGAGCTGGCCGACGATCGCGTTGGCCGGCAAGCCCTTCGCGAGGCGTTCGGGAAAGGGTGCGAAGCGCGCGAAGATCACGGCGGCGTTGGACGCATTGGTGAAGGTGGCGCCGGAGAAGCCGGCGAAAGCCACGGCATCGAGCACGCCCGGCGTCGATTTGACGATCTCCGAGGCGCGCAACGTGACCGCATCCGTGCGTGACAGCGAGGCGCCGTCGGGGAGCTGGATGACCACGATCGCGTAGCCGCGGTCGAGAGTCGGCACGAACCCCACGGGCACGCGCTGGGTGATGAACGCCGTGGCCGCGAGGAGAGCCAGATACAGCACGAGCATGCCGCCCTTGCGCTTGAGCAGGCCACCGACGCTCCAGGCATAGCCGCCGGCCATGCGATCGAACCCGGAATTGAAGAGCCGCGCGAAGCCGGAGCCGAGCCGTGCAAGCGGATTGCGCGGCGCGTGATCCTTGTGGTGCGGCTTCAAGAGCAGTGCCGCGAGCGCCGGCGAGAGAGTCAGAGAGTTGAACGCCGACAGCAGCGTCGCGACGGCGACGGTGATCGCGAATTGGCGGAAGAACTGCCCGGAGATCCCCGGGATGAAGGCGGCGGGAATGAACACCGCGCTCAGCACCAGCGCGATCGCGACGACCGCCGTGCCGACCTCGTCCATCGTCTTGTGCGCGGCGTCACGCGGCGCCATGCCCGCGGCGATGTTGCGCTCCACGTTCTCGACCACGACGATCGCATCGTCGACGACGATGCCGATCGCGAGCACGAGGCCGAACAGCGTCAGCACGTTCAAGGTGAAGCCGAACCCCGCGAGCACCGCGAACGTGCCGATCAGCGAGACCGGGATCGCGAGAATCGGAATCAGCGCGGCGCGCCAGGATTGCAGGAACACGATGACGACCAGCGCGACCAGCGCGAGCGCCTCGTAGAGCGTCTTGTAGACCTCGCTGACCGACTCGGCGATGAACTCGGTCGGGTTGTAGACGACCTGATAATCCAGCCCCTTCGGAAAGTCGCGCTTCAGCTCGTTCATGCGCGCGAGGATGTCGGCCGAGGCCTGCAGCGCGTTGGTGCCGGGGCGCTGGAAGATGGCGAGCGCCACCGCCGGCTTGCCGTTGAGATAGCTGTTGGTGACGTAGTCGCGCGCGCCCAGCTCGACCCGCGCGACGTCCTGCACCCGGATCAGCCGTCCATCGGCGGTCGCGCGCACGACGGTGTTGCGGAACTGGCGCGGGTCCTCGAAGCGGCCCTGAGTCGTGACGATGATCTGGAAGGCGTTGGCCGTCGGCGCCGGCTGCGCACCCAGCGAGCCGCCGCTGACCTGGACATTCTGCTCCTGCAGCGCGCGCACCACATCGCCGCCGGTCAACCCATAGGACGACAAT
>JANNTF010001044.1:0-9614 GCA_031403455.1 Alphaproteobacteria bacterium
GAGTTCATTCCGGTCTCCTCCACGGGACATCTGATCGTGCTCGGCGCGTTGATCGGATTCGAGGGGCCGCCGGGCAAGACGTTCGAGATCGTGATCCAGCTCGGCGCCGTCGCGGCGGTGTGCTGGCACTTTCGCACCAAGATCCTCGCGATGATCGCCGGATTGACGCGCGATGGCGCGGACCGGCGATTCGCGATCAACGTGATCGTCGCCGTCATCCCGGCCCTGGTGATCGGCGGGCTGTTCTATTCGCTGGTGAAGAGCCTGCAGGTGCCGATCGTGGTGGCGATCGCGCTGATCCTCGGTGCGCTGGCGATATTCTGGATCGAACGCCATGCGCCGACACCGCGCCATACCACCCCCGACGAGATTCCCCTGCGCACGGCGTTCCTGATCGGCGTGTGCCAGACGGTCGCGATGATTCCCGGCGTGTCGCGTTCCGGCGCCACGATCATGGGTGCGCTGCTGCTCGGCGTGGAGCGCCGCGCGGCCACGGAGTTCTCCTTCTTCCTGCTGGCGCCCACGATGCTGGCGGCGGCGGTCTATTCGTTGTGGAAGAACCGCAAGGAGCTGGTGTTCGATGATCTGGCGCTGATCGCCATCGGCTTCGTCGCCGCTTTCCTCTCGGCGCTCCTCGTGGTGCGCGGCCTGGTTGCGTTCATCGGCAAGCACGGCTTCGCGCCCTTCGCCTGGTACCGTCTGGCGCTGGGCGTTCTCATCCTGGTCGCCGTAGCGCTGCGTTGAACCGGGGCGCAAGTAGCCCCATAGTTCTGCCGTCCTGACGAGAGGAGCCATGCCGATGAAACGATCCCGTTCGGTGCGTCTGATGCTGCTCGGTTCCGCGAGCGCGCTGTCGCTCGCCGCCTGCGACGAGCCGAAGGATCCGCTCGCGGAAGGCAGCTTCCATCGTGATCCTGTCGAATGCGCGCAGAAGCTCGATCGCACGACCTGCGAGGCCGCCTATTCCGAGGCGCGCACGGAGCATCTGAAATCGGCGCCCGCCTTCGCGTCGCGCGATGCCTGTGAGCAGAGCTTCGGGGCGGCCAATTGCTCATGGCAGGAGGCCACGGTCAGCCCCGATCAGATCAAGGAGCCGCGGCCGGCCGGCGCATCGTCATCGTCGGGCGGCGGCTGGTTCATGCCGCTGATGGCGGGCTATCTGATGGGCAACCTGCTGGGCAATCGCGGCATGATGCCCGGACAAGCGCTCATGCCGGGGCAAGCGGCGATGCCGGGGCAGGCGGCAAGCTGTGGCCAGCCCGGCCTGCCGGCCTGCGGCACGACGAGCGGCAGCTCGAGCAGCTCGAGTTCGTCGTCGCGGTCGGGTTCGAGTTCGTTCTCCTCGCGACCGATCTATCGCAACGCCAGCAATCAGGTGTTCAGCGGCAGCACGGCCCTGGGCACCTCGAAGATCGCGGCGGCGAGTTCGTCGTCACGCGGCGGCTTCGGGACGACGGCGCGCAGCCACAGCAGTTCGTCCTCGAGCTCCTGACTCCGCGATGCAACGCATCCGCCTCGAGCCGCGCGCGGATTGGCGCAAACGGGCCGAAGATCTCGACTTCAGCTTTCACACGATCGACGGCGAGCCCTACTGGGTCGAGGATGCGGCCTATCAATTCACGTCCGCCGAGATCGACACGATCGAGGATGCGACCGCCGAGCTGGAGCAGCTGTGCCTCGCGCTGGTCGAGCGCACGATCGACAGCGGCGCCTATGAACCATTCCATCTCGAGCCGGGCGCGGTCGCATTGATCGAGGCGAGCTGGCGCAACGGCCACCGCAATCTCTATGGCCGCTTCGATCTGTCCTACGCCGAGGGCAAGCCGCCGAAGCTGCTCGAATACAATGCCGACACGCCGACGTCGCTCTACGAGGCCTCGGTCGTGCAGTGGGAATGGCTGGAGACGGTGTTCGCGGATGCCGACCAGTTCAACTCGATCCACGAGAAGCTGATCGACGCCTGGCGCGGCATGGGTCTCGCCAAATCAACCGTGCATTTCTCCTGCGTGCGCGAGCACGAGGAGGATCGCGGGACGGTCGATTATCTGCGCGACACCGCGATGCAGGCCGGTCTCGAGACCGGCTTCCTGTTCGTCGACGAGATCGGGTGGAACGGCCGCGATTTCGTCGACGCCGCCGACAAATCCATCGCCACGCTGTTCAAGCTCTATCCCTGGGAATGGCTGATGCGCGAGGAATTCGCGCAAAACATCCCGCAATCACAGACCCAGTTCATCGAGCCGGCGTGGAAGATGCTGCTCGCCAACAAGGCGATCCTGCCGCTGCTGTGGAAGATGGCGCCGGGTCATCCCAATCTGCTCGAAGCCGCGTTCGAGCCCGGCGCGATCGACGGCGCGGTCGCGGCCAAGCCGATCCTCGGCCGCGAAGGCGCCAATATCCGTCTCTCCAAGGGCGGTCAGACTCTGGCGCGTGCCAGCGGCCCCTATGGCGACGAGCCCTTCGTCTATCAGCGCCTGGCGCCGTTGCCGGTCTTCGACGGCAATCATGCGCTGGTCGGCGCGTGGGTCGTCGCTTCCAAACCCGCGGGGCTCGGCATGCGCGAAGACAATGGCCCGATCACGACCAATGCCAGCCGCTTCGTCCCTCACCTCTTCCGCTGAACGCCGGAGCCAGACCATGCCGATCCTCGCCTCGCTCGCCACGCTGCCGTCCTTCCTCGCTTATTTCGGGGGCGCGCTCGGGCTCGTCGCCGTCTTCCTCTTCGTCTACGAGAAATTCACGCCCTATCGCGAATTCCACATGATCGGCGAAGGCAATGTCGCCGCCGCCATCAGCCTGGGCGGCGCCGTCCTCGGCTTCGCGATGCCGCTGGCGAGCGTGATCGCGCATAGCGTGGGCTGGCTCGACATGATCGTCTGGGGCGTCGTCGCGCTGATCGTCCAGCTCGTGGTCTACGCGGTGGCGCGCCTCTTCGCGCCGCGGCTGATCGCGCACATCACCGCGGGCCAGGTCGCGCCGGCGACGGCGCTGGCCACGGCGTCGCTCACCGTCGGCCTGCTGAACGCGGCCTGCATCACCTACTGAGCTTCACGCGCCGGCGCGGCGTCGTACAGGGCTTCGGGCATTCGCCGATCAGGGCGATCGTGCCGTCGGCGCAGCGTTCGAAGAGGGTGGGAAAACGTTCGACAAGGTAATCGCGCGCATCCCCGGTCGCCTGCGTGTCGTCGACGAAACGATCGATCGAACGCGTAACCGTCGCCAGCAGATCGGCATAGGCCTCGATCTGGCGGATCGACGAGTCGAGGATTGCCTGAAAGACGCCGGCGATCAGGCCGGTGACAAAGGCCGGAAACTCGACCGACCGCACGATTCCGGCCTGGGCCGCGAGTGTCGTCAGATCCTGCACCAATCGGCGTTGGCGCGCCGCCGTGAGGCGCTTGAATCCCGGCGCGGCGCGCAGCAGCGCGCGTACGGCGCGCTGTGCGGTGAGCGATGCGGATCGCGGCGGCGTGCGGGTCCGGCGGCGTGCCATGATCATCTCCCCTCGAAGCATGCGCGGCGGTAAATCCGGCCTGACCGGCCCTGCCCATAAGCCGGGGAAGAACTTTCCGGCCTCGGGCGTTATGCTGGTCAGGAAGCTGGTCGCCGCGATTTCGGCGCGCGAGGAGACTGCCATGAACACTCGGCCCGTGCACCTGACCGCCCTCGCGTTGGTGGCGGCGTTCAGCCTGTCCGCCTGCGGTGGCGTGCATTCGGGCGGCAGCTATGCGCGCCACCAGGCCGGCGAAGTGCAGTATGTGAGCCGCGCCACGATCCTGGCGCTACGCGACGTCCAGATCGAGGGCTCGAGCTCGGGCCTCGGTCAGATCGGCGGCGGCGTGCTTGGCGGCGTCGCGGGCTCGACTCTCGGCCGGGGAACACGCGCGACGATCGCCGGCGCCGCCGTGGGCGGCATTCTCGGCGTGGTGCTCGGCTCGGTCGCCGAGCGACAGATCACGAGGACCACCGCCACCGAATTCATGCTGCGCGAGGAGGACGGCCGCGTGGTCGCCATCGTGCAGGCGAATGACGAACATCTCCAACAGGGCGAGCGTGTCGTCGTCTTGCACGGCAGCCGAGTGCGCGTCGTGCGCGATGCCATGCCGCCCGCGAGCGGGGCGCCGGTGACTCCTCCCCAGGTTCCCGGCGCTCCGCCGCCCAACGGTGGTCCGATCACGACCATGCCTGGGGCGAGCTCTCAGCCGCAGATCATGACTCAGCCCATGCCGCGCGAACCGGTGACGCGCGAGCCGATTCCCGGCACGACGCCTGGCCGCATCATCTGGAATCCACCTGCAACGCCGTCGTGATCGGCGCCGAGGCCGCTCACGGCATGAGCAACCCGCCATTGACCTCGATCACCTGACCCGTGACGAAGCTGCTCATCCGGTCGGAGGCGAGGAAGAGATACGCGCCGATGCAATCCTCTGCCGGCGCGTTGCGGCCCAGCGGCGTCGACTTGGCGAGCGCATCGAGCACGTCACGCGTGGTGTGGCGATCCTGGAGATCGGTCTCGATGATGCCCGGCGCGACGGCGTTGACGCGGATGTTGTCACGTCCGACATCCTTCGCCAGTCCACGGGTGAAGCTGCTGACGAAGCCTTTCGAGCCGGCATAGAGCATCGAGCCGCTGCCGCCGCCGTTGCGCGCGGCCAGCGACGACGTGTTGATGATGTTGCCGCCGCCCTGGCGCTTCATCGCGACCACGGCCGCCTTCGACGCGGCGACCACACTGCGGATGTTGACCGCGTAGATCGTCTCCAGCATCTCGTCCGGCGTGTCGACCATCGCGTGGCGCGCGACGAGATCGCCGGCATTGTTGATCAGCACGTCGATGCGCCCGAAGCGCTCGACGCACGCTGCGATCAGCCGCGCCGGCGCGGCCGCCACGCCGAGATCGGCCTGGAAGATCTCCGCCTTCACGCCCTTGGCCCGGGCATCCGCGGCCACGCGTTCTGCGGCCTCGCGCGCGGTATGGAAATGCACGCCGACTTGGGCGCCGTGATGGGCGAAGCCGCGTGCGACCGCCGCGCCGATGCCGCGGCTGCCGCCGGTCACCAGCACGATCTTGCCGGCGAGATCCGTCAAATCCATGGGCTCTTCTCCAACTCAGATGAGAACTCACCGCACCGCGACGTCGCCGACCATGCGCACGCGCACGCGCAGCGAGTTGCCGGGCAGGTAGGAGAGCGGCATGTCCTCGGTCTCGACCGTGCGCAAGGACGCGCGATCGGCGCCGGCGGTGACCGCGCGATCGGCGGCGAGCTTGGTCGCCGCCGCGATCGCGTCGACGCGGGTGAGGTCGCGGAAAATCTGATCGACCTCGCCGGAGACCTGGGCGATCGCGGCGCCCACCGCATTGGCGCAGTCACCGTGCTCGACATGCACGACGCGGCTGACGCCGGGCAGCTTGTCGGGAATCAGGAATGCGCCGCCGCCGACCGCGATCAACGGTACGTCGCCCGCCTCGGTCTTCATGCGGTCGACGCTCTCCTCGACCATGCGCGCCGCCTCGGCGAGGATTCGCGTCGCATAGCCGCGATCGATGTCTGCGACCCGGGTGCGGTCGCCGAGATCGAGCAGGCCGGCAGCGACCGCGACGTCGCTCGTGGTGAGCTGCGTGCCGCCGAAGACGCGCGCATCGCGCACCAGGCGATAGCCGACCGAGACCGGCCCGACCTTCGGCGGATCACCGGCGACATGGCTGCCGCCGCCCAGCCCGATCGACAGCAGATCGGGCATGCGAAACAGCGTGCGCACGCCGCCGATTCGCACGACCGCATTGGACTCGCGCGGAAAGCCGGCCTTGATCTGCCCGACATCCGTCGTTGTGCCGCCGACATCGACGACCATCGCGTCGAGCATGCCCGAGAGATACGCCGCGCCGCGCATCGAGTTCGTCGCGCCGGAAGCGAAGCTGTAGACGGGGAAGCGCTGCGCGGTGCTCGCCTCGGCGACGGTGCCGTCGTTCTGGGTGATGAACAGCGGCGCCGCGATACCGCTGTCGCGGATCGCGCGGTCGAAGGCCGCGATCGTCTCGCGCGCGAGATCGGCGAGCGCCGCGTTGAGCAGCGCCGCGTTCTCGCGTTCGAGCAGGCCGATGCGACCAAGCTCGTGCGAGCAGGTGATCGCGACGTCCCCGAGCTCGGCGCGCAGGATCTCGGCGGCGCGCAGCTCGTGCGCAGGATCGATCGGCGCGAAGACGGACGAGACGGCGACGGAGCGCAAGCCCGCCACTCGGATCTCACGCGCCGCGGCCGCGAGTGCCGCCTCGTCGAGCGGCATGATCACGCGGCCGTCATATTCATGACCGCCTTCGATCTGCCAGATACCGCCGCGCGCGATCGCCGCGACGTCCTCGGGCCAGTCGCAGAACGGCGGCAGCGACGCACTCATCGGCCAGCCGATGCGGATCGCCGCGACCCTGGTCAGGTTGCGGCGCTGCACGACGGCGTTGATGAAGTGCGTCGTGCCGATCATCACCGCGTCGACCGCGCCTTGTCCCTCGGGTTGCGCGCGCAGCCTGACGAGCGCATCGAGAATGCCCGTCGTGACATCCTCGGTGGTCGGCGCCTTCACCGCCCGCCGCACGGCCCCCGCGTCGATCAGCACCGCATCGGTGTTGGTGCCGCCGACATCGATCCCGATCCGTCTCATGATACGAACACCGACTTGAAATCGAGGTCGTAGCCGAAGGCACGCGGGCCGACATGCTGCAGGCCCTTTGGCGTGAGGAACACCGCGGGCGAGCGCAGCGCGATCACCGTCACGCGCTGGCCGTAGCGCAGCGTCTCCGATCCGATCGCCTCCCCGGACACCGAGTCGAGGACGCAGATCAGGTCGGGCGACATGGCCAGCGGCGCGCCGTCGAGCCAGGCGACGATCCACTCGTTCTGGAAATTGATCTCCATCGCCGCGCCGCGCCAATCGTCGACGCCGTCGAAGCGCGTGCGGCCGCGCAGGAATCCTTCCGTCGTGCGGCGCTCCACGTCGACGACCTTGCCGCGATACAGGAGCTTGCCGTCCTCGGCCTTCAGGATCGCATCGATCGGATCGCTGTGCGTGCGCTGCGCTTCGCGCACCGCGGCGCCGATCTTGATCGCCTGGGTCGTCGTAAAGGGAATTCCCCAGCGCTTGACCTCGGCGCCGGTGCGCGGCGCCTTGCAGGTCGAAGCGGTCGAGCCGTATTCGGTGCAGATCTTCCGGCTGACGCGCTCCATCCACTTCCAGGTCGGCACCTTAGCGACGATCGACTCGACGCCACGCGGATCGACCGTGGTCAACGGATAGGGTTTGAGATCGCCGACGGCGAAGCTCGTCATCTGCGCCTCGGGATAGGCGCGGCCCATGCAATCCGCGTCGACGACGGGAAGGCCGAGATGCGCCGCCGCCATCATCGGCTGGATCGAATTCCCGCCGCCGATTTCCAGCGACATGACGGCGCGGAAGCGTTTGCCGGTGATCTCCTCCATCAGCTCGACCGCGCGCGCGATGCTGCGGCTGTCGGTGAGGCGCTCCTGCCCCACGAGCGGCGCGCCCATGTTCGAGACGACGGCGACGAAATCATCGTCGGCGAGATCGAGCGGGCTCATCAGTTGGACGCGTTTACCCTCGGCGTAGAGCTGACGCATGTTGAGAAGCCCGAGATAGGGCGAGCCGCCGCCGCCCGTGCCGAGCACCCAGGCACCGATGGCGAGCGACTCGATGTCGTCGGCGGTGATGTCGCGCAGCGTCACGCCGTCATCTCGCGCAGGATGCGTGCGATCGTGGTGACCGCAAGCAGCGTCGGCTTGCCGACCACGCGGCGCACCGCCTGCTTGTGGCGCTCGGTGTAGCTCATGCAATCCATGACGATGAGGTCGGGCGCATGCGCGGCCATGCGGCGCGCAGCCGCCTCACTCGCGGCGTCGTCGCCGCTCGGGATCAAGGGTTCGGCGACCACGACCAGTCCCGGCCGCATCCATTTCTTCGGCAGCTGATCGACCTGCGCCGGCAGCGGCACGAGCAGGCCGAGTTTGCCCTTGGGCAGCAGCGCATTCGCCAGCCCGGCGAGCACGCGCGATGGGAAGACGACATCGGGTCCGCCCAGCGTGTCCGGAAACGCGCCGGTACAGGCGAAGAGGATCGCATCCGAACCGTCGGCGCGCAGCCTGTCGAGCGTCGCGGCCGCGCGCGCGATCGCGTGCTTCTTGGCGACCATCGTGTCGGACCCGTCCGCGAGCTTGGTGTAGAGCACCTCCTCGCCGGGGGCGGGCGCGAGCGCGGCGACCTCGCCGGGTGAAAGCCCGTCGATGCAGCCACGGAGATGGATCCTGGTGCCCGCCGGCATGAATTCGGCGAATTGGGCGATGATGTCGGCGCGAGGCGCCTGACCGACGGTAGCGATGCCGAGGCTTGTCATGTGACGAATCCCTTGCTTGCGGCGCGAGAACGAGGCCGCCAAGGTCTCGCGATCCGAAGCATTCATCAAGGCTGCCCATTCATGACCAGCTGGATGCGTCGCGAGATCGACGAGATCCCCACTTCCGTGACCAGGTTGCTGGCGACTCAGGCGACGAGCATCACGCCGATCGCCGCCGCCGCGCGGCGCCGCGATCCGCGCTTCGCCATCGTCTGCGGTCGTGGCAGTTCGGGCCATGGCGCCACCTTCCTGCGCTATCTCCTGGGCACCCAGGCCGGATTGATTGCGGCCGAAGCCTCGCCCTCGATCGTCACGGTCTATGGCCGCACCTTGGCGCTGGAGGGCGCGCTCTTCCTGCTGCTCTCGCAATCCGGACGCAGCCCCGATCTCGTGGCGATGGCCAAGGCCGCCCGCGATGCCGGCGCCTTCACCGTCGCGTTCGTCAACGATCCGGACTCGCCGGCAGCGCTGGCGTGCGAGACGGTGATCCCGATCCTCGCGGGGCGCGAGCAGTCGGTCGCGGCGACCAAGACCGTGGTCAATACGATGGTGGCCGCCGCCCTGTTCGTGGCCCATCTCGCCAACGATGCGGCGCTGCATGCCGGACTCGCGCGCCTGCCCGATCGGCTCGCGCGCGCGGTCGCATTGGATTGGCGGGCGTGGCGCCTGGCGCTGGCCAGCGCCTCCGTCAGCTATGTGCTCGCCCGCGGCGCCAGCTTCGCCGTCGCGCATGAGATCGCGCTCAAGCTCGCCGAGACGGCGGCCCTGCCCAGCCTCGCCTACAGCACCGCCGAGTTCTGGCACGGGCCGCGCGCCGCGTTGACGACCGGAATGCCCGTGCTGGCGCTGCGCCAGAATGACGAGACAGGCGCGGATACCGACGATCTCGTCGCACGGCTGACCCGGGATGGTCTGGACGTCGTCAGCGTCGGCGGTCCCGGCGGCACCCTACCCTGGATCGGCGACGATCACCCCGCCTGCGACGCCATCGCCATGCTCGCCGCCGCCTACGGCGCCATCGAAGCCGCCGCGCGCGCCCGCGGCCGCGACCCGGACGCGCCGCCCGGCCTCGCGAAGGTGACGGAGACGAGATGAAAATCTACAGCCCCCGTGACTCCCCCACCCCAACCCTCCCCCACAAGGGGGGAGGGAGTCTGTTGTGCTTGGGGTGACGGTGCCGCTCGCACGATGAACCCCCTCCCCCCTTGTGGGG
>JANNTF010001045.1:0-3970 GCA_031403455.1 Alphaproteobacteria bacterium
TACGGCGGCATCGTGTCGTTGCTGCCGGCCCTGTGCATGGACCTGTTCGGCGCGCGCGCCGTCGTGCACCAGGAGTCCCCAGCCACGCGGACTCCACGCGAACGGCATGTTCTTGTACGACGCCTCGGTATTGACGCCGAGCGCATCCTCGGCTCGGCTGATCACGAGGTCGCCTCGCTTGTCGAGCTTGCCGAATTTCTCGCCCAAGCCGTAGACGGGATCGCCATCGTCCAGCGCGAAGGCGCAGCTCCAACCCTGCTTGCCACGCGCGAAGCCGGGCAGCCGCGTCCAGCCGCGGAAATGAATGTCGGTGATGGTCTCGAGCAGCGTTTCGCCGCGGCGGCGCAAGCGCATCCGCAACGGGTTCTCGCTGATCTCGAGCACCGCATCGCCGCTGCGAATCCGCCGCACGCCATCGGCGTCGCACGCGACCTGCATCGGCGCCGCGGGGCTCGGCAGATCCAGCAGGCCGTAATCGGGCAGGCTGCGATCGCCGAAGCGCAGTCGGAACACGCCCGGCAACGGCACGGAGACCTCGAAGCGCTCGCCCGTATCGGTGATGAAAAATGTCTCGCCGTCGGCCGCCAAGGTCGCGATGCGCGTGAACTCCGACCAATCCACCGGCAAATCCATTCTCCTTCACATCACGCGCGACGTTGCGTTGCACGAGCTCGATGCAGTCTAGGCTCGGCATCAATTCTGTCCAGATCGGCACGGTCCGATTATGATCGTGCCGAAGCACAGCAGGGGAATCGCATGAAAGCGCCTACGCATGTCCTGGCCGCACTTGCCTTGCTGACTCTGAGCGGCTGCGCCGAGGGCGGACCCGGCGGTCTGCTGGCGACGCAAGGATCCGGAGATGGGCGCAGCCGGCTCGGCAATGACCAAGGCGGTGCGGCGCGCAGCAGCGGCGGCGCCACGGCGATGCTCGAGGCGATCTTGGGCGGCAGCGCCGATCTCGACGCCTTCGATTATCTGGAAGCGGGACAGACGATCACGCTCGGCCCACGCGGCCAGGCGACGATTGCGTATTTCGAGACGTGCCGGGTCGAGCAGATCCGCGGCGGGGTGGTGACGGTCGGCACGGCGGAGAGCCGCGTGGCGGGCGGCCAGATCAGCGCGCGAACCATGGCGTGCAAAGGCAACCGACCGGTGATCCTCGCCTCGGCGCGCGAAGCCGGCGCCGGCGTGAACCGGGCCTTTCCGCCGACGCGCTGGATGGAGACGACGGTTCGGAGTTCGCGACCGATCTTCAAATGGCAGAACACTGCCGGCAAACAGGCCGCCTCCCGGGTCACCATCACCGAGCTGGAACAGCGGCCGGGCCGCGTGGTCTGGAGCGGCGAGGCGCGCGGTTCCTATCTTGCCTATCCGTCAACAGCACCGGGCTTCACGCCGGGCATGCCCTACGAAGTCAGGATCGACGGCGGCGCCAGCGCGGTGTTCTCGATCGATCCGCAGCTGGATATCGCCGATACGCCGACCAACCGTGTCGTCGTCCTCGCGCGCTGACACCGGCTTCGCGGCGCGCCGTCGGATCGTCGAACGCCGCCGGCGATCATTGCGCCGCTGGCGCGGTCGTGGCGTCTTCGCTTTGACCTTCGCCATCCTCGCGGGTTTGTTCGCGATCTCGCCGGCCGCGGAGGGGTTGCAGCGCGCCGCCATCGATGGGCTGTTCTTCGCGCGCCACGCGGTGCTCGGCCCGCTCTTCGCGCCGGAAGCCTCCGACGTCGCTGTCGTCGTCATCGACGAGGAGACCTACCTGACGCCGCCCTTCGCGGACCGGCCGCGCGTCGCCTGGACGCCCCATGTCGCCAAGATCATGGAGGCGATCGACGCCGCCGCGCCGCGGGTCATCGGCTATGCCCTGGTCGATCCGACGAGTCTGGATCAACCCGACCTTCTGCCGCGCTACGACCGGCCGTTGCTGCGTGCGTTCGCGCAAGCCGGTCGTGCCGGTCGCCTGATCCTCGGCGAGCTGCGCCTCAGCGGGGAGATGATCATTCCCTATCGCGGGCAGCGTGTCGCCGTGGGCGGCGACGACAATCTGCGTCTGCTGAATCTGCTGGTCGACGACGACGAAGTCGTGCGGCGACAGACGCGCAGTTTTCGCAACGAGAGCGGCGACGACGAGCGCCTCTCGTTTGCCGTCGAACTCGCCAGGCGGGCGGGCGCCAGCGTTCCCGCGAGCGACTATCTGATCAACTTCAACACCGGACCCGCCGATCTGCCGGAATACTCCGTCGCGGATCTGCTCGCCTGCGCGGAGGGCGAAAAGCGCGACTTCTTCACGCGCGCCTTCAAGGACAAGGTCGTGATCATCGGCACCGCGCTCGATGTCGAGGATCGTCGCTACGCCGCGAAATGGCTGCTGCCGGCGCGGCCGGATTCGGCACGCCAGGTGCGCTGCATGCTGCCCGGCGATTCGACGCGCTTCGGTGCGCTGGTCGACCGGCGCACGATGCCGTCCGTCTTCATCCATGCCGCTGCGGTCAATACGCTCACCAAAGGATTGGCGCTGAGCACGCTCGGCCCGGCGGCCAATTTCATGCTGGCCGCGCTGTCGGGTCTGCTGGCCGCGCTCATCTTCTTCGCCCTGCCGCCGCTCACCGGCGCCGGCGTTGGCGTGCTCAGCCTTGCCCTCCAGGCCGGCGGCGCCCTGCTCGCCTTCGCCCGCGGCGTGGTGACGCCCATCGGCATTCTGATCGTGATCGCAGCGGCCGGGTTCGCGATCGTCTATGCGTATCGGTTCGTGATCGAGGATCGCGACCGCCGGCGCATCGCGCATGCCTTCCAGCATTACCTCTCGCCGACCTTGGTCGAGCGCCTGGCGGCCGACCCCGGGGCGTTGCGGCTCGGCGGCGAGTCGCGTCGCGTCACCGTGATGTTCGCCGACGTCGTCGGCTACACCGCCCTGACCGAGCGGCTCGCCGCGCACCCCGAGCGCTTCGTCGAGATCGTCAACCGCTTTCTCTCCTTCGCGACTGCGACGATCGAGCGGCACGGCGGCTATGTCGACAAGTTCATCGGCGACGCGGTGATGGCGATGTGGGGCGCGCCCCTCGACGATCGCGACGCGGAGCAGCACGCGGTCGCCGCCGCCATCGATCTGCGCGACGGGCTGGCCGCGTTCAATCGCGATGCCGGGCTCACGGAACTCGGGCTGCCGCCGCTGGGCATCCGCATCGGCGTCAATTCGGGCGTCGCCGTCGCGGGCAACATGGGCTCGACGACGCGCCTCAACTACACGGTCACCGGCGACGTCGTGAATCTCGCCGCCCGTCTCGAGAGCGCGAACACGGCGTATCGCACGCTGATTCTGATCGGCGAGGAGACGGCGTCGCGCCTGCCCGATGCGTATGTCCTGCGCGCGCTCGATCGCGTGATCGTCAAGGGCAAGACCCAGGCCATCCAGATCTTCGAGGTCATCGACCGCGCGGAGCGGGTCGATCCAGCGACGCGCGACCGGCTCACCGCTTTCGCGGCCGCGATGGCGGCGCTGCGCGCGCGCGACTTCACGGGCGCCCGGCGCAGCTTCGCCGCCCTGGCCCCGGCCGACCCCACCGCCGCGCTCTTCGCCGAGCGGGCATCCAGCTATACCGAGCTGCCGCCGCCCGACGATTGGAGCGGTAGCTTCGCGCTGGACAAGAAGTAGACTGCGATCCGACCCTGGAGCAACGAGCCATGTCCCCCACCGAACGCCTTGCACGCCGTGCCTTCCTCGCCGCCAGCGGCGGCATACTCGCGGCCCCGGCCGTGGCGCAACCGAGTTTCGACAGCCTCTTCCGATCGGGCGGCAATGCGCTGCGTTCGCTCTCGATGACGGAACCCGATGAACTCGCGCTCGGCAGCGGGCATTATCGGCCGCTGCTCGCGGAATCCGGCGGCGCCTATGCCAATCAGCGCGTCCAGGCGGCCATCCGGCGTTTCTCGGCGCCGCTCTTCGCCACCAGCGCGCGCAAGAATTTCG
>JANNTF010001046.1:0-2611 GCA_031403455.1 Alphaproteobacteria bacterium
CGTGCTTACGCTGGTGCTGGCGCTGTTCTCCTTCGTGCTGACCTGGATCATCGCCATACCCGCTGGCATCTACTCGGCGACGCATCAGCGCTCGATCCTCGACTACATCCTCACGGTCATGAACTACATCGGCGTCGCGACGCCGAACTTCATGCTCGCCCTCGTGCTGATGTGGGTCGCCTTCGCCTATCTGGGCATCAGTGTCACAGGGCTGTTCTCCGCCGACATGGCGGGCGAGCCATGGAGTTGGGCGAAGTTCATCGACCTGCTCCAGCATGTCTGGTTGCCGGCCCTCGTGCTCGGCATCGCCGGCACCGCGCGGCTCACCCGCATCATGCGCGCCAATCTGCTCGACGAGCTCAACAAGCCCTACGTGATGACCGCGCGCGCCAAGGGCATGTCGGAATGGAAGCTGGTGCTGCGCTACCCCGTGCGCCTCGCCTTCAACCCGCTGGTGAGCACGATCGGCTGGTATCTGCCGCAACTCTTCTCCGGCAGCCTGATCGTCGCGACCGTGATGAACCTGCCCAATATCGGGCCGCTCCTGCTGCGCGCGCTCGTCAATCAGGACATGTATCTCGCCGGCGCGATCCTGCTGATCTACTGCTTCCTCACGATCCTCGGCACGCTGATCTCGGACATCCTGCTCGCCTGGCTCGATCCGCGCATCCGGATGGACGGCTGAGATGGCGATCGCCAGCGAACAAGCCGCCGCCGTCGAGGAGCGGATCTCGGTCGCGTCCAACTGGACGCTGGTGTGGTGGCGTTTCCGCAAGCACCGGCTGGCGATGCTCAGCGCCGCGATCCTGATCATCCTCTACGCGGTCGTGCTCTGTCCGGATTTCTTCAGCACGCAGGATCCGGAACGGACGGACGCGCGCCAGGCCTTCATCCCCATGCAGGGCCTGCATCTCTTCGACGAGGGCGGCTTCGATCCTTGGGTCCCCGCCATCGTCGGCAAGCGCAATCCGGTCACGCTGCGGATGGAATGGACGACCGATCCGCAGCGCAAGATCCGGGTCGGTTTCTTCGTGCGCGGGACGAGCTATCGCCTCCTCGGGCTGATCCCGAGCAATCTCCATCTCGTCGGTGCGATCGACGACACGCAGCGTGTCTTCATCCTCGGCTCGGACCGCCTCGGCCGCGATCAATGGTCGCGCATCATGCACGGGACCCAGACCTCGATGACGATCGGTCTGGTCGCGGTCACCTTCAGCGTGGTGCTCGGCATCCTGCTCGGCGGCATCTCCGGGTATTACGGCGGCTGGCCCGACCAGGTCATCCAGCGGCTGATCGAATTGCTGCAATCCGTGCCGACGATTCCGATCTGGCTGGCGCTCTCGGCCGCGCTGCCGCGCGACTGGACGCCGACCCAGGTGTTCTTCGCCATCACCGTCATCCTCTCGCTGATCGGCTGGACGACTCTCGGCCGCGAAGTGCGCGGGCGCTTCCTGGCGCTACGCGAGGAGGATTTCGTGCTCGCCGCGGATCTCGCCGGCGCCAGCCAGGCGCGCATCATCCTGCGCCACATGGTGCCGACCTTCCTCAGCCACATCATCGCGACGTCGTCGCTCGCGATCCCCGTGATGATCATCAACGAGACCTCGCTGTCCTTCCTCGGCCTCGGCATCCGGCCGCCGGCGATCAGCTGGGGCGTGCTGCTGCAGGAGGCGCAGAACATCCAGACCCTGGCTTTGGCACCCTGGCTGCTGCTCCCCGGGCTGCTGGTGATCGTGGCGGTGCTGGCCTTCAATCTCGTCGGCGACGGCTTGCGCGATGCGTCCGATCCCTACAGCAAGTGAGCGCTCGGCCATGATGCCGCTGCTCACGGTGCGCGATCTGCACGTCTCCTTCGGCCTCGACGAAGGCAATGTCCGCGCGGTCGACGGCGTCAGCTTCGAAATCATGCCGGGCCAGGTTCTCGGGATCGTGGGCGAGAGCGGCTGCGGCAAGAGCGTCACGATGCGCGCGATCCTGCAGCTCGTCGACGAGCCGGGACGCATCACATCCGGCGAGGTCCTGTTTCGCCGCCGCACCGGCGCCGCCGCCGACGCGCCCGAGGAACTCGTCGATCTCGCCAAGCTCCCGCGCCGCGGTCAGCAGATGCGCGCGATTCGCGGCGCCGAGATCGCACTGATCCCGCAGGAGCCGATGGCCGCGTTCAGCCCCGTCCACACCGTCGGCGATCAGATCATCGAAGCGATCCAGATCCATCACCGACAGTGGCGCAGCGATGGCGCCAGGATCAGCCGCAAGGACGCCACCGATATCGTCGTCGATCTCTTCCGCGACGTCGGCATCTCGATGCCGGAACAGCGCGTCGGCGCCTATTCCTGGCAGCTCTCCGGCGGCCTGCGCCAGCGCGCGATGATCGCGATGGCGCTGTCGTGCAAGCCACGGCTGCTGATCGCGGACGAGCCGACCACGGCGATCGACGTGACCACGCAGGCGCAGGTGCTGGCGCTGCTGCGCGAGCTGCAGCGCAAATACGGCACCGCGATCATCTTCATCACCCATGATCTCGGCGTGATCGCGCAGATGGCGAGCCACGTGGTCGTCATGTATCTGGGTCGCGTGATGGAAGAGGGTCCGGTCGATACGATCTTCCACG
>JANNTF010001047.1:0-3467 GCA_031403455.1 Alphaproteobacteria bacterium
TGGCAACGACCTGATTCGCGGGAGCAGCGCCGACAACGACTTGATCGGCGGGACCGGCGACGACAGCCTGTACGGCCTCGACGGGAATGACACGCTCGCAGGCGATGGCTGGGCCAACTACCCGTATGTGGTCAAAGGCAGCGACTACCTGTCCGGTGGAGCTGGAAATGACGAACTCTACAGTACGAGCCGCGGGGTGATCGCCAACGATCTGGGGCGCAACACCCTCGATGGCGGGTCGGGTCGCGACACGATCTACGCCGGGACGGGGAATGACATGATCTTCGCATTGGATGGCGAGATCGACGAAATCTACTCCCGCGGAAGCGACACATTGGAAGCTGATGCGTTCGACGTCCTGTTCTAATTTCGAATGAACCGCGATCGCGCAATCTGGATTGGACCGACCCTTCCCGGGGTCGTCCCGCCGTCTTTCAAAAGCGTGCCGCCACCGCCGGTCACCTTACCACCATCACCTCATCCAGCGGCTTCCGCTGCACGGCGAATTTCGGTACGACGCAGTCGTCGCTCGGGTAACCGATGGGAATCAGCAGAAACGGCCGTTCGTGCTCCGGTCGGCCGAGGATTTGTTTCAAGAAGCCCATCGGGCTGGGCGTGTGGGTGAGCGTCGCGAGGCCGGCATCGTGGAGCGTCGCGATCAGGAAGCCGGTCGCGATGCCGACGGATTCGGGCACGTAGTAGTGCTTCACGAGCCTGCCATCCGGCAGCGACCCGTGGCGCTGCGCGAAGATCGCGATCAGCACGGGTGCGATCTCGAGGAACGGCTTGTTCGCGTCGGTGCCGAGCGGCGCCAGCGCGTCGAGCCATTCCTGCGGCGCGCGGCCGTCATAGAATTCGCGCTCTTCCTGCTCGGCCATCACGCGGATGCGCTGCTTCGCTCGACCATCGGTGATGACGGCGAAATGCCAAGGCTGCAGATTAGCGCCTGACGGCGCGGAGCCGGCGGCGCGCAGCGCGTTCTCGATCACGTCGCGCGGCACAGGTCGGTCGGAGAATTCGCGCACGCTGCGGCGGCGACGCAGTTCCGCGTAGAAGCGTCGCGCGCGCGCCTGCATATCGGGATCGGCATGGCCGTGATATCCGGCGAGAGGCTCGAATAGGGCTCGGCTCATTTCCGCTCCTTCCGGCGATCGCTTCAGGGCAGACCATCGGAGCGCAGAACAGCATGCGCTCCTGCGCGAGCGCCAGCGCAGGGTTGGCGGAGCGCTTGTCCGGCGCGGAGATATCGCGTGCCGTCGCCTCATCCGTCAGGGCGCCGTTGAGCGGCACGACGCTGACACCGGGTCCGTTCAGCGCCCACAAAACGCCGCGGGTGTGACAGCCGTCACAAGGCCTTCACAACGCCGTGACGCTGCAGCGCACTATGGATCCGACCATGCCCAGCCTTGCGTATAATCAAGTACCACGGATCGATCATCGGTCCGGATGAAACCGGGGGACCGCAATGTCCAAGTCTGCAGTTTTCACACCGCGCCAGCTCGCTTTCAGCGCCTTGTTGCCCGTTCTCGCCCTGGCGGCGATACCGGCCTCGGCAGCCGATATGGTGGCGCTCGACAAGTCGAACCGCTTGATCAGCTTCACGGACACCAAGCCCGGCGTCGTCCAGTCACGCCTGATCAAGGGGGCGAGCGCCGCGATTGTCGGCATCGATGTCAGGCCGTCCAACGGCAAGCTCTACGGGCTTTCGGCGGATGGCGGCGTCTACCAACTGGACGCGGCGACGGGCCAGGCGACGATGATCAGCAAGCTCAATGTCGCGGCCGCCGGCGACGCGACCGTCGTCGATTTCAATCCGGTCGCCGATCGCATGCGCGTGATCACCATGAGCGGTCGCAGTCTGCGCATCAACGTGGACACCGGCGAGACCGTCGAGGACGGCAAGCTGAACTTCGCCGCAGCCGATGCCAATGCCGGCAAGGTGCCAAACGTCACAGCGGGCGGCTACATCAACTCGACGCCCGGCCCGAAGCCGACGGCGACGGCTCTCTACGAGATCGACAGCAAGGCCAAGGCGCTGCTCGTCCAGGATCCACCGAATGCCGGGACGCTGCAGACCAAGGCGAAGGTCAAGCTGCCGGCCCGCGAGCTGCGGGGCCTCGACATCGTCACCGATGCGAGCGGCAAGCATACGGGCTACGCCGTCACCGGCGCGCGGCTCTATCGCGTCGACATCGCCAGCGGCTAGATCGTCAAGCTCGGCAATGTCGGCAAGGGAGAAGGAAGCCTGATCGACGTCGCGGTGGTCGCGGCGAAGTAATCGCCATGGCGCGGCCGGCGGATGCGCGACGCGCGCTTTCGCCGGCGGGCGTCACAATCAGAGATCGGCGAGCCGCACGTAGCCGCCAGCCAGCGTGCCGATGATCGCGGCGACGACGATGGGCGTTGGTCCGACATAGCCGAGCTGGCGCAGGCAGACGAACGCCAGCACGCCCACGAAACCGGCGATGACGATGCCGCCGACGAGGGACGCGATGTTGCGTTTGATCTCTCCGTGCATCGCCATGCGGCGTCACTCCGCGGCGGCGGTCGACAGCCGCGAATCGGCTGCGGTGTTGCGCACGCGCTTGAGGTCCCGGCGCACATGCCTGGAATCGTAGCCGTTGAAGAGATGGCCGATCACGCCGCGGTCGAGATCGCTCGTCCCGAACAGGCAATCCGCGACCGGGTAGGTCAGGTTGAAATTGCGCTCCATCATGATCGCCGTGTTGTGATGCGCGATGTGATGGCGCCGGATGCTGTTGATCAGCGGGATGTGCCGGACGATGCGGTCGTCGCGGACGTGGCAGCAGAAATGGAAAAACTCGTAGTTGAGATAGAGCGCCGTGTTGGTGATCAGCAGCAGCCATCCCGCATTGCCGAGGCCCAGCAGATTGAGCACGAAGGCCGCGACCGCGGAGCCGCTCATGAACGCCGCCAGAGCGTAGGGCGGGAAGAACACGATACGGAAGTCGCGCATCGACTCCACCGTCGGCTCGTGATCGGTGAAAAATTGATGATGCGCGAGGGTGTGGCGCTTGTAGATCCCCATGAACCCCTTCACGGGGCGATGCATGATGTATTTGTGGATCCACCATTCGAAGGCATTCGCCGACGTGAAGGCCACCGGCACGATCAGCCACTCGTACCAGGCGGCGTCCGCGAGCTGCTGCGCGAAGTACCAGATACCGGCGCCGCCGATCAGATAGATCATCAGCACATGCACCGGACCGAGATACCAGCGCGATATCTTGGCGCGGTAATCGTCGCGAAACATCTGTTGGCGCTTGGTCATCATGCCGTCCACCATCTCGAGTTCGTCCGTTGGGCAAACTAGATCAGCGATCCCTGACATATCAACCGTATGGGACCGCCGAAAGGCGGCGCCACGCCGGGCCGCCGTCGTCGATCACGCCGTCCGCGCCGTCCTCGTCAGCGCCTCGTCGATCTCCGCCGAGGTGAGAGTCCAG
>JANNTF010001048.1:0-2886 GCA_031403455.1 Alphaproteobacteria bacterium
CGCCGAGCAGCCGGCGCAGCGGATCGACGATGCTGTCGAAGGCGGTGAAGCGCGGATTGAGGCTCTCGCTCGGATCCTGGAACACGATCTGGATGTCGCGGCGCAGCGCGGAGCGATGGAAGTCGCGCTCGGGAATCGCGCCGATGTCCTCGCCGTCGAAGATGATCTCGCCGGCGGTCTGGTTCATCAGGCGGCAGGCGAGGCGCGAGATCGTGCTCTTGCCCGAGCCCGACTCGCCGACGAGACCCAGGCTTTCGCCCGCGCCGATGCGGAACGACACGTCGTCGACCGCGGTGACGCCACCGGGGAAGAGCTTCACGAGGTTGCGGATGTCGAGGAGCGGGCCGGCGCCGCGTGCGCGCGCCGGCGTCGGCGCCGCCTTCATCTCTGGCATCGCCGCGTCTACGACGAGGCTCGCGACGGTCGAACTGCGGCGCGGCGACGCGGCCACGAGCCGGCGGGTGTAGCCATGCCGGGGCTGGCCGAACAGGCGCACCGGGTCGGCGGTCTCGACGACCTGGCCCTGCTCCATCACCGCGATCCGATCGCAATACTGCGCGGCCAGGCCGAGGTCATGCGTGATCAGGATCATCGCCATGTCGCGCTCGCGCGTCAGCTTCGCGACGATGTCCATGACGGTCTTCTGCGTGGTGACGTCGAGCCCCGTCGTCGGCTCGTCGGCGATCAGCAGCGCCGGCTCGCAGGCGAGCGCGATCGAGATCATCACGCGCTGGCACATGCCGCCGGAGAGCTCGTGCGGATAGGCGTGGAGCCGGCTTTCGGGATCGCGGATGCGCACTGATTTGAGCAGATCGAGGGCGGCCGCGTTCGCTGCGGACGCGCTGAGCGGCCGGTGCGCGCGCAGGGCATCGGCGATCTGCAGCCCGACCGTGCGGATCGGGTTGAGCGCCGCGCGCGGGTTCTGGAAGATCATCGACATCGCGGCGCCGCGCAGCGGCTGCATCACCGCGCGCGGCGCCGCCGTGATGTTCTGGCCGCGGAAGACGACGCGCCCCGCGGTGATGCGCCCGGCGCGCTCCAGCAGCCCCATCGTCGCGAAGGCGGTGACCGATTTGCCCGAGCCGCTTTCGCCCACCACGCCCAGCGTCTCGCCGGGATGCACCGCCAGCGACACGCCGCGCAGCGCCTGGACGCGGCCGTTGCGCGTGGCGAATTCTACGGCGAGATCGTCGACGCTGAGCAGCGGCGTCGTCACGTGCGGGTCCGCGGGTCGAGGATGTCGCGCAACCCGTCACCGAGCAGGTTGAAACACAGCACCGCGCTCATCAGCGCGAGGCCCGGGAAGGCGACCAGCCACCATTTGCCGGTCGTGATGAAGCGCGCGCCCTCGGCGACCATGATGCCCCATTCCGGCGTCGGCGGCCGCACGCCCAGGCCGATGAACGACAGGCCGGCGGCGTTGAGGATCGCCCAGCCGAGATTGAGCGAGATCTGCACCGCCATCGCCGGCAGCACGTTGGGCAGCAGGAAGCGCAGCACGACGCGGGTGTGGCTGTTGCCCGATGCGCGCGCGGCTTCGACCCAGCCGAGATTGCGGCGCACATTCACCTCGGCGCGCGCGAAGCGGATGTAGAACGGCAGGTTGATGATCGCCGTGGCGTAGACGATGTTCTCGACCTTGTTGCCGAGCGCGGCCACCAGCGCCATCGCCAGCACGAAGAGCGGGAAGGCCATCAGCACATCGACGAAACGGCCGATCCAGCGATCGACGCGACCGCCGACATAGCCGCAGGCTCCGCCGATCATGGCGCCGGTCACGAAGGATAGCGACACGGCCGATGCGGCGATCATCAGATCGAGCCGCGCCGCCACCAGGACGCGGCTGAAGATGTCGCGACCGAGCTGATCGGTGCCGAACCAGTACGTCGCGTTGGGCGGCTGCAGCGCGCGCGGCACGTTCGAGGCCGTCGGGTCGAACGGCACGATCCACGGCGCGGCCAGCGCGACGACGATCAGCAGGCTCGCACAGATCCCGGCCAGCGCTGTCAGCCGATTGCCGCGCAGCACGTAGCCGATATGGCGAAAATTGGCGGCGATCATTCGATCGACACCCGCGGATCGGCGAGGCCGTACAGCAGATCGATCGTCAGATTCACCATCACGAAGATCGTCGCCATCAGCAGCACGAAGCCCTGGACCGGCGCATAGTCGGAAGCGAGCAGCGCATCGAGCGCATAGGAGGCGACGCCGGGCCAGGAGAACACTTTCTCGACCAGGACATTGGCGCCGAGCATCGTCGAGAAGACGATGCCGGTGATGGTCAATACGGGGAGCAGCGCATTGCGCAGCGCATAGACGAGGACGATGCGCCGGCGCGACAGACCGATCGACTCGCCGGTGCGGATGAAGTCGCTGGTCAGGACCGCGAGCATCGAGGCGCGCGTCATGCGCGCCAGCGGCGCCAGCACGAACAGCGCCATGGTGCATGCGGGGAGCATCAATTGATGCAAGGCCGCCCGAAACACCTCGCCATTGCCGGCGATCGCCGAGTCGACGAGCAGCAGGCCGGTGATCTCCGGTGGCGCGGAGAGGAAGATGTCGATGCGCCCCGTGGGGTCGGGCGCCCAGCCGAGCACGTAGTAGAAGAAGAAGATGAACAGCAGCCCGGACACGAAAGTCGGCATGCAGACGCCGAGCGTGCAGAGCAGCCGGATCGCGTGATCGATCGCGGAGTTCTGGCGCAACGCCGCGATGATGCCGGCCGGCAGCGCGAGCGTCAGCGCGATCAGCAGCGCCGTGAAGGTGAGTTCGAGCGACGCTGGCAGGCGCCGTATCAGATCATTCGTGACCGGCTGCCCGGTGGTCATCGAGCGCCCGAGATTGCCGGTGCCGATGTCGCGCAGATAGAGCACGAGCTGCTCGGGG
>JANNTF010001049.1:0-3093 GCA_031403455.1 Alphaproteobacteria bacterium
TACCCATTTTTTTCTCGGCAAGTCGTATCTGGCCCTCGACAAGTACGCCGAGGGGCTCACCGCGTATGAGTCGGCCGAGAAGGCCGGCTACAACCGCGACGAGGTATCGCTCGCCAAGGCCGCTGCGATGGGCGTCCCGCAGAACGTCGTCATCACCGACGAGGGCGGCCACATGCTCGCGATGGCGCGCATGGACGGCGCCAAGCCGCTCTCGATCCTCTCCGCGCTGGCGAAGGCGAAGACGGCCGCGTCCGCCCGCGTGCCCACCGGCGGCGCGGCCGCGGAGATCGAACTCAAACTCGCGCTCGCCCAGGACATGAACTACACGAATCTGCGCGGCGGCCTGCCGATTATCGTCGACGGCAAATGCATCGGCGCGATCGGCGTCGGCTCCGGGACCGGCGATCAGGACGTCGAAGTCGCCAAGGCCGGACTCGCCGCGCTGCCGGGCGCGCAAGGGTTCTGAGCAGAGGCCGTGATTCGCGCCGACGAACTCGATCTCGAGCTGGGCGGGGTCAAACCGCGTCGATCCTCGACATCAATGCCTGCGCCGCCAAAGAGAGCCGGCGATTGGCGGCGACCACCGCGCTGATCGTCAATTTGCGCGATGTGCTGAAGGGCCGCACCACGAGGCCGCCCATGCTCCAGGTCGACGCGGTCAACGAGTCGACGACGGTCACCACCGCTCCGGCCGCGACGAGCGCACACGCGACGAAAGACTGTCCGACATCGATCGCTACCTTGCGCGTGATTCCGGCATCGCCGAAGGCGGCATCGATCGCCTCTCCGATCGCCAGCGAGCGGCTGAACGAGATCAGCGGCATGCGCGACGAGGTCGGCGTCTATGCCAGCGCCGTCAATCTGCATCTCACGCAGGACGAGCTGCGCTTCGACCTGGGTGAGCAGCTCGGCAATCGCTTCGAATTCTGGAACTACGTCGTCGCCGAAGCCGTCGACGTCGTGCAGCCCAATGTCTGGAAGGTCGGCGGCATCACCGAATGGCTGAAGATCGCGCATCTGGCGCAGCACGCCAATCTGCCGATCGCGCCGCATGATTCGCTCGAGCTGTCGCGCCATCTCGTCGCCGGCGTGGCCAACGGCTTCATGGTCGAGAACATCTTCGGCGGCAATCTGTCCGATCTCGGCGTGGTCGAGGAGCCGGTCGCGATCGCCGGCGGTCGCACGCGCCTGCCGGAGACGCCGGGGCACGGCGTCGTGTTTCGCGAGGACATGCTCGCCCGCTACGCGCTGAAGCCGGGCGAAATCGTGCGCCGCGAGCCGTCCGTCCATGGCGGGCTTTGAACGAGGCTGATCTCGGGCGGCCCGCGATCGATCCGGCGAAACAGATTTTCCCGCGCAAAGATCTATGACAGCTTCCTGAGGGAAGTCATGGATCGCGAAGTTGCATGCGCAGAATGGCGTCGTGCGCCGCCCAATTGGCGCGGACGGCGCGGCTTCGCAACTCTCGGCAGATCATCTCGTTTCTTGCGACGGTCGCGCAACCAGAGGGGAAAGAAATGGCCAAGATCGAACCCA
This sequence comes from Alphaproteobacteria bacterium, assembly GCA_031403455.1. GTDB lineage: Bacteria > Pseudomonadota > Alphaproteobacteria > CACIAM-22H2 > CACIAM-22H2 > CAIOSQ01. The sequence goes on from JANNTF010001049.1 coordinate 1,537, forward strand.
TGACCACGAGCACATCGAAGCTCGGCACATCGAAGCTCGGCACATCCAAATCGACGCGGCGATCATGGCTGCGCGGCGGCGGTCTGGCCGCGGCATCGCTCGCCAGCGGGCCGCTGATCCTCACGCCAGGCAAGGCCAAAGCCGCGGATCAGCTGGTCGTGGTCAGCTTCGGCGGCGGCTGGGCCGAGGCGATGACCGAGGCCTATCACAAGCCTTTCACGGCCGAGACCGGCATCCAGGTCGTCGTCGCCGACGGCATCGATCTCGCCAAGGCCAAGGCCCAGGTCCAGACGAAGAACATCGAATGGGACATCATGGAGCTCGGTGTCGGCTGGCTGCCGGTGGGCTTGCGTGACGGGCTGTGGGAGCGCCTCGATCCATCGATCATCGATTTCTCCGACACGGTTCCGGGAACCCAGCACGAATACGCGATCGGCCAATGCACCTATTCCGGCGGCATCGCGTGGAACACGACGCGTCACCCCGAGGGCAAGCACCCGACCGACTGGCAGGGCTTCTGGGACGTGAACAAATATCCCGGACGCCGGGGCATTCTGACCCGCATCACCGGCAATCTCGAATACGCGCTGATGGCCGACGGGGTCGATCCCAAGAAGCTCTATCCGCTGGACGTCGAACGCGGGTTCAAGTCGCTCGACCGGCTCAAGCCGCATGTCTCCAACTGGATCGGCGCGATGCCGCAGACGATCAGCCTGCTCCAGCGCAACGAAGTCGATTTCGTCACGTCGGGCGCGGGCCGGGTGTTCATCGCGCGCAACCAGGGCATCCCGCTGGACTTCGCCTTCGAGTCCGCGCTGATCGATGTCGGGCGGATCGCGATGCTCAAGGGCACGAAGAAGCGCGATCTCGCGATGCGGCACATGGCGTTCGTGATGCGGCCGGACCGCCAGGCGCATTTCGCGAAGCTCACGAGCTATGCGGGAACCAAGCTCAAGGGCATCGCGATGCTGCCGCCCGAGATCCTCAAGCTCAATCCCTCCCCGAGCTGGCCGAAGACGGCGCTCAACGACGAGGAATGGTGGACGCCGCGCCTCGACGAACTCACCAAGCGCTTCAAGGAGTGGCAGCTCACTTGAGACCAATCGTTGGTGGCGCCGCCGCGCCGCTCCCGTCGCGATAGACATCGCGCAGCGGCGTGGTTCCTTTCATCCTGCCGGCCGTACTCTTCACCGGCGCCATCTTCCTGGCGCCGGTGTGGAGCGTCATCTATCAGAGCTTCCACAAGACCACCGGCTTCACCCTCGACGGTTATCGCGAGATCGCAACCAGCCGCCTGTTCTCGAAGGTGCTGATCAATACGTTCGAGATCAGCCTGACCGCGACCTTGGTGACGCTGCTGCTGGCCTATCCGATGGCCTATCACCTCGCCCGCCAGACGCCGCGGCGGCGCGCCATGCTGCTGGTCCTGGTGCTGCTGCCGTTCTGGACCAGCATCCTCGTCAAGGGCTACGCGTTCATGGTGATCCTGGGCCAGGACGGCATGATCAACTCGATGCTCGGCTGGTTCGGCATCGCGCCGGTCAAGCTGCTGTTCAA
>JANNTF010001050.1:0-1501 GCA_031403455.1 Alphaproteobacteria bacterium
GATCGCCAGCACGCCCAGCGGAAGCATCAGCAGGTTGGCAAGAAAAAACACGATGAACACGGCGTAGATATTCTCCGGATTGTTCAGGAAGATGGTCGGCCCCGGATTCATGTTCTTCATGTAGAGCACGCCGATCGCAATGGCCGTGATGGAATCGCCGGGAATGCCGAAGACGAGCGCCGGCACCCAGGCGCCACCGAGCGCCGAGTTATTCGCGGCCCCCGCATCGACGAGACCTTCGACGTGACCGGTGCCGAATTTCTCGGGTTCCTTGGAGAAGCGCTTCGACACGGCGTAGCTGATCCAGGCGGCGATATCGGCGCCGGCGCCCGGCAATGCGCCGATCAGCACGCCGATGATGTTCCCGCGCAGCGTGTTCCACGGGTACTTCTTCATGAGTCCCCATTGGCCCCTGAAGATCGACGTGATCTTCTGCTCGACGACCTCCACGCGACCGAAATTGGCCGTCACGTTGCGCAGCAATTCAGGGATGGCGAAGAACCCGACCAGCGCGGGCACCAGGTCGATGCCGCCGGTGAGATTGAAATTGCCCAGGGTGAAGCGCGGCTGGCCGTGCACCACGTCGATGCCGACCTGCGCGAGGAACAGCCCGAAAGTCAGCGAGCAGATGCCCTTCAAGGGATCGCCGCGCGACACGAAGATCGCGCAGGTGAGCCCGAGACACCCGAGCCAGAAATACTCGAAGGTGGAGAATTTGAGCGCGAACTCCGCCAGCAGCGGCGCCGAGAAGGCGAGCACCACGGTCCCGAACAACCCGCCGATCACCGAAAAGACCAGGCAGGCGCCGAGCGCCAGTTCGCCCTGCCCCTTCATCGTCATCGCATAGGCCTCGTCCGTGTAGGCGGCGGAGGCCGGGGTTCCGGGAATGCGCAGCAGCACGCCGGGGATGTCGCCCGAGAAGATCGCCATCGCTGTCGCGGCGATGATCGCGCCGATCGCGGGGATCGGCTCCATGAAGAACGTGACGGGCACCAGCAGCGCCGTCGCCATCGTCGCGGTGAGGCCGGGAACGGCGCCGAAGAAAAGTCCATAGACGGAGGCCGCGAGAATCACGAACAGCGTGAACGGATCGAACACCAGGGCGCCGGCATTGAGGATGTTCTGGAGCATCGCGCCGATCCTCAGAGCAGCTTGAAATACGGCACCAGGCCCCAAGGAAGCGGCACCTTCAGGAGCTCGACGAAGAACACATGCGTCCCGAACGACGCCAGCACCGCAATCACCAAGGCGATCGCCGGGCGTCCCCAGAGCAGCGCGATCAGGCCCCACAGGATGAACGGCACGACGATCAGGAAGCCGAGTTCCTCAGCGAGCAGGAGATAGGCGAGCAGCGCGCCGAAGATCGCAGCGCCGTTGAGCACCAGCCGCGGCTCGCGCCACCATTCGGCCAGCGTGACCCAGGGATGCGAGGCCCGATTCACCCAGCCCTTGACCATCAGCCCGCCGCCGGCCGCCGCCATCAGCAGCGCGGTGCACACTG
>JANNTF010001051.1:0-2207 GCA_031403455.1 Alphaproteobacteria bacterium
GCTGACCCGACTGATCAACCAGGTGCTCGACCTCGCGAAGAGCGAGGCCGGGCGGTTCGAATGGCAGATCACGGCGATCGACATGAAGGCGCTGGTCGCCGACGCGATGGCGGCGACCAGCCAGCTGTTCAAGGAGCGTCAGGTTCGTCTCGACGCGTCGCTCCCGGACGATCTCCCCGCGGTGCGCGCCGATCGCGATCAGATCATGCAGGTCGTCATCAACCTGCTGTCCAATGCGGTGAAGTTCTCGCCGGGCCCGCGTGGTCTGGTCGAGCTCGTGCTGCGCGCGCGCATGGACGGTCTCGAACTCGTCGTGCGCGACAACGGGCCCGGGATCGCCGCGGAGAATCTCTCGCAGGTGTTCGAGAAGTTCCGCCAGTTCGGCGACCAGCAGAGCGGCAAGCCGCAGGGCACGGGTCTCGGCCTTGCGATCTGCCGGCGCATCGTCGAGCATCTCGGCGGCACGATCGTGGTGTCCTCGGCGCCGGGCGCCGGGGCGAGCTTCACCGTGATGTTGCCCTATGCCGACAAAGCGGACGGGACGCCGGCGACCGTGTAGAGCGGCGCCGTCACCAGAAGGCGCCGGTGAAGTCGGCGCGCACGCGTTTGCGCAGCCGGTCGATGGCCTTCAGCGCATCGACCAGGCGCTCACGCTCGAGGCGGGTGAGCGTCTCGGGATCGACGTGATTGCCGATCGCGTGCCCGGCGTGAAAATCCGCCAGTTGCTGGCGCAGCAGCACGAAGGTGACGATCGCGAACGCGGCGCGCAGCTCTTCGGCGTCGTCGATGCCGACGAGCCCGCGCGCGGTCAGCGCCGCGAGACGCGCGAGCGTGCCGGTCTCGGCGAGCCCGGCGCGCAGCGCGTAGAGCCGCAGCGCGCCGACCAGCGGCAAGGTGCCGTGCAGCTTGAGATCGATGCGCCCGGGATGGCGCGCATCGTTGCCGATCTTCAATCCGCCGAACACACCCAGCGCCACGCCACGCCGGGTTTCGTCCTCGGCCATCGCGGAGAGGAGGGCGGGGTAGCGTTTGAGCATCGCCGTGATCTCGCCGCGCAGCAATTCGGCCGGCGCGGACTCGCCCCAGGCATCGCGAAAATCCATGAAGATGTCCGCGAACAGGACGGCGACCGGGCTGCGCCGCTCGCCCCACAGCCAGATCTGGTCGCGCCATTGCGTCGCCGTCTTGCGCCACAGCGGATTGGTCGCCATCACGTGGCCCTTGCACAGCGGCAAGCCGATGCGATCGAGGTCGGCCGTGAAGCGTTCCGCCAAGGCGACGAACCAGGCGTCGATGCGCGTGTGCTCGTCATCGGGATAATCGGCCAGGATGAAACCGTTGTCCTGATCGGGCAGCAAAAAGTTCTCGCCGCGACCGCCCGAGCCCATGACGAGCAGCGTCATCGCGACAGGCGGCTCGCCCCAACCCTCGGCACGCAGCGTCGCGATGATGCCGTCGAGCACGCGGCGATGCAGATCGAGATTGATGTCGGTGATCAGCGCCTGGATCTCCGGCGCCGGGAGATTGTCCTCGAGCAGATCCTGCGCGAGTTCGGCTTGCGCGCGCTTCACCTCCGTGAGGCCGTCGACGGACGAGTCGCGCGTCAGCCGATCGATCTGGTTGACCATGCGCGCGGCGGCGGCGGCGAGGGCTTCGTTGAGGTCGAGGATGCCGATCGGCCGTCCACCGCGGTCGGCCACGGGCATGTGGCGCAAGCGCTCTCGCCGCATGCGGCCGACGGCGCGAAACAGCAGATCGTCGCTGGCGATCGCCTTGACCGGCGTTGTCATGGCGCGCTCGACCGGTGTCTCGGCGCTCAGGCGCAAGGCGACGCGCCGTACGATGTCCTGCTCGGTCAGGATTCCGATGAGCCGGCCATCGGCGTCGACCACCAGGGCGCTGGACGCGCTGGCGGACGACATGCCGGCCAGCGCCGCCCCGATCGAACTTCCCTGGGGGATGGACAGGAAATCCCGGCGCATGAACGCGTCGACCCGCTTGGTGAAGACCGCGATCTGCGATCGTGACGGCGAGGCGGGCACGGTCATCTCTATGCCGGTGCGCGGGGAGGCGCGCGCAGACTCGCGGCCACGGCGGCCGGACGCAGCCGCGCGACGAGCCGGTCATTGACGCTGATCGTGCCCAGACGGATCGCATTGGCCAGCACGTCGCGATCTTCGGCCGCATGGCCGGAGCGCACGGGTATG
>JANNTF010001052.1:0-15669 GCA_031403455.1 Alphaproteobacteria bacterium
GTTCCCCCGCGAGGAGCTTCGTCTGCATGCCAGGGTCTAAGACCACGCGGAGCCGGCGCTGCGCTCGCGTTCACGCGCTGCGCCGTATCGCCTTCCGCCGTCTGGACAGCGTCGGCGCTCCGATTGTTTCTTTCGCGGCTCAATGGCTGGCCTACAGACTCCCCTGCCGACGCTTCGCCACCGGCCTCACGGCCGACAGCGCACGGCGCGGGGCCGATGCGGGTCGCTACTCCTTCGTCGTGAGAGACTTTCACTCTCCACTCCTCGCCGGTCTGTCCCGGCGCACCCAGACAACTATTTCCGAAATCAGCCTCGGAAATAGTTGTCTGGATCCGATTTCCTGGATCCGATTTCCACGGGCGAGCGGATGAGCCGGATGCGAATTCACGCGTGCGGCGCAACGCCGTGCACTCACCACCCCGCGCGCCTGCGGCGCGCTGCCCCTCCTCGAGTCGAGGAGGGGCGACGAGATACGGTGGGCCAGGTCACGTCCTGGGTTTCGCACCCTCACGTCTTCTGCGCGCGCTTGAGCTCCGCGTCGGCGCGGCCGGCCGCCTTCGCGAGCGCGTCTTTAGGCGCCTCGCCGCCGAGCACCACGGCCTGCACCATCTCCGCCGTGATCTGGAGGACGCCGGGAACGCCGATCACGCCGGGGAACGGGCGTGCGAACGGGATCGTGTCGAGGAACGCCTGGCCCAACGGGTTCTTCGCCAGGAACTGCTTGTACTCGGGATGATCGATCGCGGCCTGCGAGTTGGGAATGGCGCCGCTCTCGCCTGCCCAGCGTCCGCTGATCTCCGGCTGCACCCACCATTGGCAGAATTTCGCCGTCGCCTCCTTGTTCTTGCTCGCACTGGAGATCGTAAAATAATTTCCGGCAAAATGCGCGCCGCGCTTCGCCCGACGCGGCGGCGGCGCGGTCATGCTCGGGACCTTGGAGGCGAGGATGCCGGCGGTCCAGACCGGGTAGAGGAGGACCGAGCCGATCTTGCGCGTCGCCCATTCGGTCCAGGCCTGCACGTCGGTGTACATCTTGCGCGGCGAGATGCGGTGCTTGTTCACGATGTCGCCCATGAAGGTGAGGGCATCGAGGCCGGCCTCGGAATTGAACGCGCTCGCCTTGCCATCTGATGTGATCAGCTCGCCGCCGGCGCCGAGGAGGAACGCGTAGTAGTTCTGCGCCGTGGTGAACCCGGCCTGATTGCCGAGCATCAGGCCCCACTGATTCTCCTGCGCGTTGGTGAGCTTGCGCGCGAGCTCGATCAGATCGTCCCAGGTCTCGGGCGCCTTGGCCGGATCGAGACCGGCCTTCTGCATCAGCTCGGTGTTGTAGCACATCGCCCCGAGGCCGCCGTTCACGGGCACGCCGAAGCGCTGGCCGTTGAAGATCGTGATCGGGTCGAAATTCTTGAGCGTCGTGGGATGCAGCTTCACCATGTCGTCGAGCGGAATGATGACTTTGTTCGCCGCCATGTCGGGCGGCACGTAGCCCGGCGCGTGGAAGACATCCGGCGGCGCCCCGGCGGCGACCGCGGCGAGATACTTCGCCGTGATCTCGGCGGGGCCGAAGGATTGCGCCTTGACCTCGACATCGGGCGTCGCCTGGTTGAACTCGTTCAGGAAGCGGCTGAAGATCTCGAAATTCGCACCGACGAAATGCACCCAGATCATGACTGGGCGCTTGCCGCCTTGCGCGATGGCAGGCGCCGCGAACGCGCCGCTCGCCGCGATGCCTGCGAGCGCACCCGCCGATTTGATGACCCGGCGCCGAGCGATCGCGCCTGATTTGGACATTTGAGACATTGGTTTCCTCCTCCCGTTGAAGTGATTGTTTCCGACTTACCCCTTGAGCCCGCTCATCGCGATGCCCTTCACGAAGTAGCGCTGCAGCATGACGTAGATCGCCACCGTCGGCACGACCGACATCGTGACGACCGCCATGACGACGCCCCAGTCGATCACCTCGGCCTGCTTCATCGCGGCGATCAGCAGCTGGATCGTCCACATCTCCGTGCTCTGCACCACGATCAGCGGCCAGAAGAATTCGTTCCACGACGCGGTGAAGGTGAAGATCGCGAGCGTCGCGACCGCGGGCCCGCTGAGCGGCACGAGCACGCGATACAGGATCTGCAGCCGGCTGCAGCCATCGATGCGCGCCGCCTCCTCGAGCTCGCGCGGCAGCGTCAGCAGGAACTGGCGCATCAGGAAGATCCCCAGGGGCGTCATGATGCGCGGCACGATCAGGCCCTGATAGGTGTCGATCCAACCCAGCCATTTGATCAGGATGAACGCCGGGATCATCGTGACCTGACTCGGGATCATCATCGTGCCGAGGATCAGCAGGAAGATGACGTCGCGGCCGGGGAAACGCAGCCGCGCGAAGGGATAGGCGGTGAAGACGCTGGTCACGACCACGGCCAGCGTCTCGATCCCGGCCATGATCAGGCTGTTCATGATCGCGCGGGCGACGGGCTGGCGCGTCACCGCGGTCGTGTAGTTGTCGAGGATCGGATCGAGCGGGATCAGCTGCACGCTCGCCGAGAAGATCTCGATGTTCGGCTTGAACGACGACGACAGCATCCAGGCATAGGGCAGCAGCGTCAGGCCGGCGCAGGCGAGCAGCAGGGCGTAGAGGAGCAGCCGGTGGGTGAACTCGCGCGCATCCGGCGTCATCACGAATGCACCGTCTTGCCGAAGACTTTGAACTGCAGGATCGTGAGCACGAAGATGATCGCGAACAGCACGAAGCCGACCGCGCTCGCATAGCCCATGCGGAAATAGGTGAACGCCTGCTGGTAGAGATAGAACACCAGCACCTCGGTGCTCTTGGCGGGCCCGCCGCTGGTCATCACGTAGACGAGCGCGAAGACCTGGAAGGACAGGATCACCGACATCACGACCACGAAGAGAATCGTGGGCCTGAGCAGCGGCAGGGTGATCCGCCAGAACGAGTCCCAGAAGCTGGCGCCGTCGATGCGCGCCGCCTCGTAGTACATGTTGTCGATGCCCTGCAGTCCGGCGAGGAAGATCGTCGCGAAGTAGCCGATGTTGCGCCAGGCGGCGGTCATGATGAGCGCGAAGAGCGCGATGCTCGGATCCGCGAGCCATATCGGTCCCTCGAGGCCGATGCCGCGCAGGATCTGGTTGATGAGGCCGTATTGCGGATCGAACATCCACACCCAGACGATGCCGATCGCGACCAGCGACGTGACCGCGGGCAAATAGAAGATCGTGCGGTAGAGCTTGATCCAGCGCAGCTTCTGGTCGAGCAGCAGCGCCATGCCGAGCGAGAAGACGACGATGCAGGCGGTGATGCCCAGCGTGAACAAGGCGGTCTGGTAGAGGCTGCGATGGAACTCCTCGTCCCCCAGCAGTGCGGCGTAGTTCTCCAGGCCGACCCAGGTCGGCGTCGGCGCCATCATGTTCCAGTCGTGAAAGCTCAGATAGAACGAGTAGCCGACGGGAAAGCCGACGAACAACGAGAAGAACGCCAGGGCCGGCAGGATCGCCAGCCACGCGAAACGCGTCTCCTCCGTCCACCAGCGCTCCAGCAATTTTCCTCCGGGCGTTCGCCCTGCGGGCGCCAGGTGATCAGGTTTCAACGCGACATCCCCTGCACTCAGTGTAGGGATCAGTATGCCATTCTTCCGGGAAGGTCGCGTGGATAGGGAAGCACCCCGAGGGGATGGCGCTCTGACACCGATACTGCGCTCGCCCTGGCTCCGCCACCGCTCGTCCGGTAAACACCGCCGCCATGGAAAAGCTCATCGCCGGCTATCGCCGCTTCCGCTCGACGCAATGGCCGGAGCGGCGCACCACGTTTCAGGAGCTCGCGCGCGACGGGCAATCGCCGAGCACGATGGTCGTCGCCTGCTGCGATAGCCGCGTCGACCCGTCGATGATCTTCGGCGCGGCGCCCGGCGAGCTGTTCGTGGTGCGCAATGTCGCCAATCTGGTGCCGCCCTACGCGCCCGATGGCCGCGTGCACGCCACCAGCGCGGCGCTCGAATTCGGCGTCTGCGTGCTCGAGGTCAGCAACCTGATCGTGATGGGCCATGCGATGTGCGGCGGCATCCGCGCGCTGCTCGAGGGGCCGCCCATGCAGACCGACGATTTCCTCGGCTCATGGATGAGCGTCGCGGAGTCGGCGAAAAGGCGCGTGCTCGAGAGCGCGCCCGATGATCCGCAAGCCGCCTGCGAGCAGGAGGCGGTCAAGCTATCGCTCGACAATCTCCGCAGCTTCCCCTGGGTCCGGCAGCGGATCGATTCCGGCCGCCTGCACACGCATGGCGCGACTTTCGACATCCGCTCGGGCGTCCTGTCCCTGCTGCGCGCCGACGGCCGCTTCGCGGCGGTGTAGCGACACGCCGAGCGCCCGCACATCCTTCAACCTCTCGGCGACAGCCTGAAGCGTGTGTCGCCGTCGCGCGCGACCTGGGCGACGAGATCGACTTCCCAGTTGAGATAGCCTTTCATCGCCTGCTCGACATTGCTCTGCTTGTCGTAGGGTCGGTACCAGAGGTCGATGGTTTCGTCGGCGAGATTCGTGTTGCCGCTCTCCAGCGCGAGCCCTTCCGCTTTCCAACCGCGCGTGCCGCCGAGGAGGACGCGCAGATCGAGCGGCGCCAGCTTCGCGAGCTCGGGGATCGCGAGCCGCGCGAGCACTCCGTCCGATGAGGTCAGCACGATCGTCGTGGCGCCGGCGAGCTTCGCCAGCACACGATCGAGGCGACCGCGGATCGCCCAGATGGCGCCGGGCACATGGCCCGCGCGATAGCGCAAGCTCGTGTCGAGATCGATGACCACGGCGTCGCCGCGATCGAGCCGGGATTTGAGCTGCACGGGATCGATGTAGTCGCAAGCGATGGCGCCAAGACCGATGACGCGCACCGGCTCCGGCCCCGTCACCAGCGCCTGGTCATCGAGTGCGCGATCGAGCACATGCACCTCCCAGCCGAGCTGATGCAGCCAGGAGGCGGTCATGATCGCGCGCGTGCCGGTGTCGCAGGCGACCACGATGCGCGCGCCGAGCGTGCCGACATAGCGATCGGTCGCCTGCACGAGCTGACCGCCCGGCGCGGAGCGAAAGCCCTGGAGATGACCGGCCGCGTATTCGCGCGGATCACGAACGTCGAATTTGAACAGCGTCCGCGTGCCGTCTTCGGTCTCCAGCCGCGCCAGCCCGGCGCGATCGATCATGGACAGGCGAAACCGCGTCGCGACCTTGTCGGCCGCCGCACGCGCCTTGGCCTTGCCCGCCGCGCTGGGCTCGGCGGCGAAGCGCGTCGCGCCACGCTCGAGTTCCAGCCCGGCGAGATGCCAGCCCATCGTGCCGTTCTTGAGCGCGACGATCTTGTTGGGCAGCCCCGCATTGATGAGCGATTGCGCGCCGATGATCGAACGCGTGCGCCCGGCGCAATTCACGACGACGAATGTCTCGGGATCGGGCACGAGATCGAAGGCGCGATGGACGAGCTCGGCGCCCGGACAGTCGATGCCGCCGGGAATGCTCATGCGCGTGTATTCGTCCATCGGGCGCGAATCGAGGATGATCATCTTGCGGCCGCTTTCGGCGAGCGCCTTGATCTCGCTCGCCTCGAGGCGCGGCGTGTCGTCGTGATGCTCCACGATCTCGCCGAACGCCTTGCTCGGCACGTTGATGCCGGTGAAGATCTCGTAGCCTGCGTCTCTCCAGCCGGCGAGTCCGCCACCGAGCATCGAGACATCGCCATAGCCGGCATGCATGAGCTTGAGCCCGGCCTTGCGGGCGAGCAGCCCATCGCCGCCGTCCATCAGCACGATCGGCACGCTGCGCCGCGGAACCAGCGCGTCGATGCGCAGCTCCAGTTTCGAGAGCGGCAGCGAATTCGCCCAGAACAAATGCCCGTCGGCGAACTCGCCCTCCTCGCGGACATCGAGCAGCGCGACCTCCGCGCCGGCGCGCAGCATCGCCTTGAGCTGGGCGGCGGGAAGGACCGGCGGCGCGATGGTCGGATTGGCCGGAAAGACGCTGTAGCCGCCACCGCTCGTGGTCTCGAATGCGATCCGCCCGGGCAACTGCTCGAGGCTGAGGCCGTACATGTGCAGATGCAGCGCCGGTTGGCCGCCCGTCACCTCGATCGTATGAAAATCATCGGGCAGGAAGCCGACCGCATTGCCCTTGCGTACGGTGCGTTCGCCGCTCTTGCGGATCGTTCCCTGGCCCGGCGTCGAGCGGTTATCCGTGCGCTCGAAGAGCACGTTGTGCTCGTCCCCGAAGACGCCGGAGATCACCGCCCAGGTCGTATGGTTGTGCGGCGGCTGCGCCTTGCCCGGCATGCCCGCGGATGCATAAAGGGCGAAGCGGCAATCCGCGTCCTCGGACAGGCGATAGACCTCGCCATGCTTCGCCGCGGGAACCGGAAAGTGTTCGGGTGGAAACAACTCGCCGCGCGAGGCCAGCGCCGTGACCTCGGTCATGATCCGCTCGATCGCGTCGCGGGTCACGCCGTGCTCGCGCTCGATCGCACGCACGCGCGTCACGGTCTGGGAAACGGCGGCGCGGCGGGATTGGGTGATCGACATGGTCGCAATCTCCGGGTCGGGGCGGCGACGCGACTGCGTCAGCCTTTCTTGAGGATCAGCGTGAACAGCTCGGCGAGGTTTTCCATCGCCTTCTTCGCGGGCTCGTCGCCACAGGCGTTGCGTGTGACGAACAGGGTGCCGTCGTTGAATCCGTGAACGATCGAGCGATACCTGAGCTCGGCCCCCGCCTTCTCGTTGGCCTTGGCCTGGCTGATACTCTCTTTGGCCTCGCTCACAAAGCTCGGCAGAAACTTCACGACCTCTTCGGGCAGGAGCTTGCATTTGCGCTCCGCCGAGAACGCGAATCCGACCATGTAGGCCACGAAATGCGACCTCAATCCGTTGTTCTTGGTCGAGCCCACCAGCTCGACGGCGGCGCCATCCGCGAGCATCCGCACGATCGTGGGGGCCTGATAGCTGGTCGGCGCCGCGTCGGCCGGGACGTTGCCCTGCTGGTTCGGGCCGGTGGTGGGACGCGGACCCTGCGCCGCGACCGTTCCCGCAAACGCAATCAGCGCGACTCCGAGAACGCAGCCCGCACGCGTGTGAGTTCTCATCCGCGCCCTCCTGGATGCGACGGCTCTCAACGCCGATGGACGCGCCTGGCTCACTCGCGCGTGTTGACGACGTTGAGGCTGCGCATTTCCTCGAATGTCAGAAAATGCATCGAGTTCGCGGAGACGGCCGATGCGACATCGACGATGCGAATCGAGACGCCCATCTGCATCACGTATCTGGTCCAGAACGCGGCCGCCGTCGCGCCATCCTGCTCGAACTCGCGGACGATCTCGGCCGCACCGAGTTCGCCCAGCAGCTCGACCGCGGCGCGAACCACGGCGCGCGTACCCGGGTTGCGCGATCGGGTGCCCATGTGAATGCCGATCGACTTGTTGCCATCGGCGAAGCGCACCACGCCGCCGACGAACGCGTCGACACAGGCGCTCGCGCAGATCGCGTCGGCCGGAACCCGGGTCGCCAGTCCACGCTTTCGTATCGCCTGACCGATCCCATACCCCGCGTCCACATCGCCACCGCCGGAATTGAACCAGATCTCGTCGACCCGAGGATGTCGTTGCAGAAATTCCTCGAAGCGGCGTGCATCGCCGCGGGCGAAGCCAATGCGCTCTCCCTTGGCATCCTTGAAATCGCGCAGCAGGACGACCCGTTGACCGCTCGGCAAGTCGAGCAGCTTGAACTCCAACGCCGCGGCGTGACCGACGACCGCGACGGAGAGCGCAACGACGAGCAGCCACGCGCGCATGGTCATGCGACCTTCGACCAGCGGCCGGATTCATCCTTGCAGTAGCGGGAGTTCTGCGCGACCTCCTCGCCATTGACATAGGCCAGCTCGCGCACCTGCCGGCATTCGGCGCCGCTCGCCGCACGATCGACGCTCACGACCTGCGCCCGGCCGCGATTGTCGGTGTGGTTGCTGCGCCAGCTCACGGGCTGGCCCCGCGTCGTGGTCCGGCCGGATGTCGTCTTGGTCTGGCGAACGGGTTGGTTGAGCGCCTGAGTCGTCGCCACCGATGCCTGCTGGCGATCGCGCTCATCGAGGCGCTTGCCGACGGTGCTGCCGGCCCATCCGCCGAGCACGCCGCCGGCGATCGCACCGACCACGGCGCCGGTCCGGCCACCGATCGCGGCCCCGCCGAGCGCACCGACCGCGGCGCCGCCGAGTCCGCCGATCACGGTTCCCGCGGTTTGATTGGGGCCACTGGTCTCGCAACCCGCGAGCGGCATCATGAGCGCGACGCCGACCAGGAAAGTGACGGGCTTACGCGCTGCAGCCTTGGACATCTGTGCCTCCCTCGATCAATCGCGCCGCAGTCTCAAAATGCCTCGTTCCGGCGATCCCGACGCGACTCTTCACCCATGCTCGACGTGAGACAATAGTGAATTGGCGCGTGGGCTCAGCGGCTCTTGGGGTCCAGCGCGTCGCGCAGGCCGTCACCGAGCAGGTTGAACGCCAGAACGACGATGAAGATGGACAACCCTGGGAAGATCGCCATCCAGGGCGCCTGGCTGAGGAAGCGCTGCGCCGCGTTGAGCATGCTGCCCCAGCTCGGCGCCGGCGGCTGCTGGCCGAGGCCGAGGAAGGAGAGACTCGCCTCCGCGATGATCGCCATGGCGATGGCGAGCGTCGCCTGGACGAGCACGGGCGGCAGGATGTTCGGCAGCACGTGGCGCACCGCGATGCGCCAGCGCGGATTGCCGACCGCGCGCGCGCCCTCCACGTAATCCTCGACCATCGTCGCCATCGTGGCGCCGCGCGACAGGCGGATGAAGATCGGGGTTGCCGAGATGCCGATCGCGATCATCGCATTGCGCAGCGAGGGGCCGAGGAAAGCGGCCATGGCGATCGCCAGGATCAGGAACGGACACGCGAGCATCGCGTCGGTGATGCGGCTGATCAGCGCGTCGAGCCAGCCGCCGCGATACCCGGCGATCAATCCGACCGGCACGCCCAGCACGACCGCGATCGACACCGAGATCACGCCCGCGCGCAGCGAAGCGCTGGCGCCGTGGATGATGCGCGACAACATGTCCCGGCCGTTCTCGTCGGTGCCGAACCAATGCACAGCCGACGGTGCCTTGCGAATCGTGGTCCAGCTGGTCTGGATCGGATCGAAGGGCGCGATCAGCGGCGCGAGTGCCGCGACCAGGATGAAAAGCGTCACGACGCAGAGACCGAAGACCGCCGTCTTGCGGCGGAACAGGCGGCGCATCGCGCGGCGACCGGGGCTGTCGATCCGCACGGTCATCTCGAGTGTCCCGTTGCCGGGAACCCCGTCGCGCGCGTAGAAACGCACTCCACGGCGAGGGAGAAATGAATGGCGGCGAAGAAGAAAGTTCCGAAGCGCGAAACCAAACCGCGCAGCAAGGTGACCGTGATCGTGGGCCGCGATCCGGCGTCGCGTCGCCAGCTCGCTGGCGCGATCGCGCGCGAGGCCGGCAAGGAGCTGCAGCGGGTCGATCTCGGCAAGCTCATCAACAAATACATCGGCGAGACCGAGAAGGCGCTGGCCGCCGCGCTCGCACGCGCGCAAAGCCCGGACGCCATCCTGTTCTTCGACGAGGCGGATGCGCTGTTCGGCAAGCGCAGCGACGTCAAATCGGCCCATGACCGATACGCCAATCTCGAGGTGTCGTATCTGCTGGGCTTCGCGCGACTCACGCCCCATGTCGAGGCCTTTGCCGACGCGATCCTCCGCCCCAAACCGAAACGCAAGAAGAAGTCCGAAACCTGAGCACGGCGCGTCATCAGCGCAGCCGCGGGTTGAGCAGGATATAGGCGACGTCGGCGAGCAGGTTCAGCGCGACATAGACCGTCGCCGTCACCAGCACGACGCCCTGCACGACCAGGTAGTCGCGATTGAACACCGCATCGACGATCAGCTTGCCGAAGCCGGGAATCGTGAACACCTGCTCCGTGAGCACGGCGCCGGAGAGCAGCTGACCGAGCTCGAGCGCACCCAGGGTCACGACGGGCACGGCGGCGTTGCGAAACGCGTGCTTGATCACGACGACGCGTTCGATCAGACCCTTGGCGCGCGCCGTGCGCACGTAATCCTGGTTGAGCACCTGCAGCATCGCGCTTCGCGTGTGGCGCATCAGCACCGCCGCGATGGCGTTGCCGAGCACGAAGGCCGGCATGATCGTGGTCTTGATGCTGAGCCAGAAATCCTCGCGCAGGCTCACATAGCCCGATGGCGGCAACCAGCCGAGCTCGACCGAGAACAGCAGGATCATCATGATCCCCAGCCAGAAATTCGGCGTCGACAGACCCCAGAGCGCGATGCCGTTGGCGATGTAGTCCCAGGCTCGGTCCTTCTTGACCGCCGACATCACGCCGGCGGGAATGCCGATCAGGCACGCGATCACGAACGCCATCGAGCCGAGCTGCAGCGTCACTGGCAGCTTCTCGAGCACGAGTTCGCTGACCGGGCGCTGGATGCGCATGGACTCGCCGAGATCGCCGTGGAGCACGCCGGTGATCCAGTAGACATATTGGACCGGCAGCGGCTGATCGAGATGGTAGCGCTTGCGGAATTCCGCGATCGCTTGCGGATCGCGCTCCTCGCCGGCCATCACGAGCGCGGGATCGCCTGGCAATAATTGCTGCAGGCAGAAAATCAGGACCGACACGAAGAACAGCGTCGGAATGATCTGCGCGATGCGGCGGGCGAGGAAGCTCAGCATGGCGTCAATTCACCATCTTCAATCCCTGCACGCGGATCAGGCCGTCGGGCACTAGGCGGATATCGAAGCCGGCTTCGCGCGCCATCGATTGGATCACCTCGCCGACCTGCCGCAGATCGGGGTTGTTCGGCAGCATCAGGTTGATGATCGGATTGGGCGCGCCCGCCTCGGCCAGCAGCCGCTTTGCCCGTGCGACATCGCGCATCGGCTTGGGCAGATCGGTGAGAAAGAACGGGCTGGAGGGCGGTACCCATTGGGTCGAGACGGTGAACTCGCCGTTGTAGACGACCTGGTTGATGACGTCGCGATCGATGGCGAGTTCGAGCGCCTCACGCACTTTCGCGCTCGTGCCCAGCGGCGTCTTCGCGCGCTCGCCATTGCCGACATTGATGGTGAGGCGGGCATAGCCAAGCTCGTCGCCGCCCACGAGGCTGAGCCTGCGGTCGCGGCGGATCGCCGGCCCGTCGGTCGGCGTCACCCGCTTGATGAGATCGAGCGTGCCGGATTGCAGATTGGCCACCAGCACCGTGGTATCCGGGATCGGCTGGAACACGACGCGCTCGAGATGGATGTTGGCGCGGTCCCAATAGCGATCGAAGCGCTCGAGCACGATGCGATCCTGGGCGACCCGCTCGACGAAGCGGAAAGGCCCGGCGCAGACGGGGCGTGTGCCGAACTGCGCGCCCGCATCCTGCAACGCCTTGGGACTCATGATCATGCCCGCGCGATCGGTGAGCTGCGCGATCAGCGGCGCGAAGGGCACCGACAGCGACAGCTTGACGGTCAGCCTGTCGATCACGTCGACCTTCTGCACCACGCTGATCTCGGACCGGCGGAACGAGCCTTGCAGCGTCAGGTGCCGGTCGAGCGAGATCTTCACTGCGTCGGCATCGAGCTTCTCGCCGTCATGGAAGAGGACACCATCGCGCAGGCGGATGGTCAGACTCTTGTTGTCGGCGCTCCACTCGTGACCGGTCGCGAGCTGCGGCACGATCTCGAGCTTCTCGTTGATGTCGAATAGCTTGTCGCAGAGCGCGGCGAAAACGATGCGCCCGACACAGGTCCGCGCCAGAGTCGGATCGAGGACGTCGGGATCCTCGCGCAGGCCGATGCGGAGAGTCTGCGCGGCGGCGGTTGTCGAGACGAGCAGCGCGAGCGCGAGCAGCATCGCGCGTGCGGCCCCCCCGCCCCAGCCCTCCCCCGCAAGGGGGGAGGGAGTCGATCGCGCACGTGACTTCTCCCTCCCCCCTTGCGGGGGAGGGTTGGGGTGGGGGGCGCCTGGGCGCGACACTTCCAACTCCTCAATTCGCCAGCTTGACGTCTTGAAGACGCAGGATGCCGTCGGCCACCGCCTTGAGTCCCGTCAACTTGTTGGTGTGCGCGACTACGTTCTTGCGGTGCCAGAGATAGATGATCGGCCGCTCGGCCATGATGATCGCCATCGCCTGCTCATAGAGCTTGCGGCGATCCTCGGACCGGTTCGACAACCGCGCCTGATCGATCAGCCGATCCACATCGGGATTGGAAAACTTCGCGTAGTTGAGCGGGCCACCGGTCTTCCAGAACGAGTAGATATTGCCGTCCGGATCGACGCGGCCCGACCATGCGAGCGTGTAGGCGTCGAAGTCGCCCTTCTCGGCCGAATTGAGCGACGTCGCGAATTCGGTGGCGCGCAGCTTGATCTCGATGCCGGCTTCCTTGGCCATCGACTGGATGATCTCGCCGATCTGCCGCAGCTCCGGGCTGTTCGCGATCATCAGCTCGATGGTGGGCGTCGGATGCCCGGCCTCCTTGAGCAGCGCCTTGGCGCGTTCCACATTGCGCGCGCCGGGCGTCACGCCGGTCATGCGATAGGGATTGGCCGGCGGAATCGGCTGCGCCGTCGGCGCGTAGTCGCCGTTGTAGACGACCTGGTTGATCACATTGCGATCGATCGACAGCTCCAGCGCCTCGCGCACGCGCTTGTCGCCGATCGGTCCCTTCGCGCGCTCGCCATTGGCCACGTTGAGGGTCAGGCCCTGATAGCCGAGCTCATCGGAGAGCGACAGCACCAGCCGGTTGTTGCGCTTGATCTGCGGGATGTCCGTCGGCTGCACGCGCTCGATGAGTTCGAGACCGCCGGCCTGGAGATTGGCGAGCCGCACGGTCGAATCCGGGATCGGCTGGAAGACCACGCGCTCGAGATGGATGCGGCCCTTGTCCCAGTACTGCGCGAAGCGCTCGAGCACGATGCGATCCTGCGCGACGCGCTCGACGAGGCGGAACGGTCCGGCGCAGATCGGCTTGTTGCCGAATTGCGCGCCCGCCGCCTCGGCCGCCTTGGGACTCACGATCATGCCCGCGCGATCGGTGAGCGCGGCGATCAGCGGCGAGAACGGCGCCGAGAGCGTGAGCTTGACGCTCAGCGGATCGACGACATCGACGGTCTGCACGACCGAGATCTCGGCACGGCGGAACGTGCCCTGCATCTTGAGATGCCGATCGAGGCTGTACTTGACCGCGGCCGCATCCATCTTCTCGCCGTCGTGGAAGAGCACGCCGTCGCGCAGTTTGATCACCAGCTCCTTGGCGTCGGCGCTCCACTCGAAGCCGGTGGCGAGCTGCGGTACGATCTCGAGCTTCTCATTGATGTCGAAGAGCTTGTCGCACAGGCTCGCGAAGACGATGCGGCCGACGAAAGTCCGCGCCGTGGTCGGGTCGAGCGCGTCGGGATCTTCCGCGAGGCCGATGCGCAGGGTCTGCGCCTGTGCGGCCGTGACGCTGAAGGCTGCCGCCAGAACGGCGGTGGCGAGGCGAAGCTTCATGGCTGATCTCCCTGTTGTCTGGCAATGAGTGTGAACGTGCCTTGGCGCGGCGCAAGCGGCGTCATGGCGTGGTCTCGGCGAAATACCGCTGCAAGCGCTCGAGCCGCGCGCGGCCCGGCCGCTCGGCGCGGATCGCGGACATGGACGCGGGAATCTCGCGCCAGAAGTGACAGGCCACGGCGCGGCCCTCACCCTCCAGCAGCCGCGGCTCGTCCGCGCGGCACTGCGCCTGCGCGTGCGGGCAGCGCGTATGGAACCGGCATCCCGGCGGTGGATCGATCGGACTCGGCACATCGCCTTCCAGCAGCAGCTTGCGCCGCGGCGCGCCCGGATCGGGCCGCGGAATGGCGGCGACCAGCGCCTGGGTATAGGGATGAAGCGGTCGCGCGAAGATCTCGTCGGCCGGCGCCAGTTCCACGATCTTGCCGAGATACATCACCGCGACGCGCGTCGCGACATGCTTCACGACCGCCAGATCATGCGCGATCAGCACGAGGGCGAGGCCGAATCGCTCCTGCAGATCCTTGAGCAGGTTGATCACCTGGGCCTGCACGGAAACGTCGAGCGCCGAGACCGGCTCGTCGCCGACGATCAGCTTGGGCTCGGCGGCCAGGGCGCGCGCGATGCCGATGCGCTGGCGCTGACCGCCGGAGAATTCATGCGGATAGCGTTGCGCGTGCTCGGGCGCGAGACCGACGACGCGCAGCAGCTCCGCGATGCGCGCCGGGCGCTGCGCCGCCGGCACGATCGCGTGCAGCAGCAGCGGCTCACCGATGATCTGGCCGACGGTCATGCGCGGATTGAGCGAGGCGTAAGGATCCTGGAACACGATCTGGAGATGGCGCCGTCGCGCGCGCATCTGCGTTTCCGAGAGGGTGGTGAGTTCCTCGCCCATGAAATTGATCGAACCGCCGCCCGGTTCGATGAGGCGCAACAGCAGCCGGCCGAGCGTCGACTTGCCGCAGCCGGACTCGCCCACGAGCGCGAGGGTCTCGCCAGCCGCGATCGACAGCGATACGCCGTCGACCGCTTTCACGCTCGCGACCTCGCGGCCGAACACGCCGCGGCGGATCGGGAAATGCTTGATGAGATCGGTTGCCGTCAGCAGCTGCGCGCTCATGCCGCCCCGACCTCCAGCGGCGCGCGCCAGCACGATACGGCATGCGCGCCGGCGAGCAGGCGCAAGGCCGGCTCCTCCTCGCGGCAGCGATCTTGCGTGAAGGGGCAGCGCGGCGCGAAGCGACATCCCCTGAGCTCCGCGCTGAGATCGGGCACGGTGCCTTCGATCGTCGCCAGGCGCGCGCGCCTGTGATCGAGATCGGGAATCGCGCCGAGCAAGCCGATCGTGTAGGGGTGTTGCGGCTCGTCGAAGAGCTGCTTGACCGGCGCGCGCTCGACGATCTTGCCCGCGTACATCACCGCGACGTCGTCCGCGAGTTCGGCGATCACGCCGAGGTCATGCGTGATCAGGATGATCGCGGTCCCGGTCTCCGCGCGCAGCCGGCGCAGGAGATCGAGGATCTGCGCCTGGATCGTCACGTCGAGCGCGGTGGTCGGCTCGTCGGCGAT
Source organism: Alphaproteobacteria bacterium (assembly GCA_031403455.1). GTDB lineage: Bacteria > Pseudomonadota > Alphaproteobacteria > CACIAM-22H2 > CACIAM-22H2 > CAIOSQ01. The sequence continues at coordinate 15,141 of JANNTF010001052.1, forward strand.
CAGCAGCTTGGGCCCGCAGGCCAGCGCCATGGCGATCATCGCGCGCTGGCGCATGCCGCCGGAGAGCTTGTGCGGATACTCGTCGAAGCGCTGCTCCGGCGCCGGGATGCGCACCAGGCGCAGCATGTCGATCGCCTTGGCCTTCGCCGCCGCGCGATCCAGTCGCTGATGACGCAGGATGCCTTCGACGATCTGATTGCCGATCGTGTAGGCCGGGTTGAGCGATGTCATCGGCTCCTGGAAGATCATGCCCAGCCGCGCGCCACGCAGCTCGCGCATCTCCGCCGCGCTGAGCTTGAGCAGATCGACGCCGTCGAAGAGAACTTCTCCTCCCGCGATGCGTCCCGGCGGTTGCGGCACCAGACCCATGATCGACAGCGAGGTCACCGACTTGCCGCATCCCGACTCGCCGACGATGCCGAGTGTATGGCCGGCCTCGAGCGAGAACGACACGCCGTCCACGGCGCGATAGGTCCCGCCAGCGCCATCGAACCACGTCGTGAGATCGCGGACCTCCAAAAGCGCCGTC